>JADZCL010000347.1 GCA_020851615.1 Rubrivivax sp. | reverse complement strand
GGGGCGGTCGTCCTGGTCGGGGCCACCGGTTTCGGCATCGTCGACGTGACGGCGACGCCGTTGTCGGCGGTAGCTGCGGGCGTCGAGGTCCACGCGCAGGCCGTCGCCGGGCTGCTGGACCATCGCGTGCCTTTCCTGCCCCGGCAAGCGCCCGGGATCCAGGCTCTGACAGCCCTGTTGGGTGCCGGGCTGCTGCTGACGCTTGCGGCGCGGCGGCCGGGTGTGCCGGTCAAGCGCCTGCCGATCGCCGGCCTCGCGATCGCAGCGGGCCTGTATGTTGGCGCGGCCTCGGCGCTGTGGTTCGGCGATCTCTGGCTGCCCTGGCTGCTGCCGGCGCTCTTCGTGCTGTTGGCCGCCGTCACTCTGGCAACGGCGGAGCATGCGCTCACTCGCGCCCAGCGTGAGCGGCTTTCGGCGCATCTGGGTTCCTACTTACCTGCCCCGGTGGCCGAACGCCTGATGGCGGTCGATCCCTCGGGCAGCATCGAGGTCGATCAGCGCCATATCAGCGTCCTGGTCGCCGATATTCGCAATTTCTCCGCCTTCGCCGCGCATCGGCCCACGCAAGAGACAGCGGCCTTGTTGCATGCCTTCTACTGCATCGCGGTCGACGTGGTCGAACAGCATGGCGGTGTGGTCGAGAATGTCTCCGGCGACTCCATCCTGGCCGTCTGGAATGCCTATTCGGACTGCCCGCAGCATCCGCGCCAGGCCTTCGATGCCGCCAAGGAGTTGGTGCGCGCCACGCGTGCCCTGCTGGCGCGACCGGTGGCGCCGGAGCAGGATCCCCTCGTCCAGCCGCTCGCATTGGGTGTGGGTCTGGAATCCGGCACGGCCATCGTCGGCTCTTTCGGTCCCGCACGCCGTCGCTCGCATGCGGCGCTGGGCGAGCCGGTTGGCGTAGCATCACGCCTTCAGCAGATGACCCAGGACCTGTCGATTCCCATCTTGGTCGGCCCCGCGATGGCGCACGAACTGCCGGCGGAGCAGACCGATGCCATGGGCGACTACCTGCTCGAAGGCATGAGCCTCCAATACGCTTTGTACGCGCCTGCCGAATGGGCGGATCTGGTTCCCAGCGCGCAGCTTTGGTCTGCCGCCGTCTCCAGCCGCGCGGACGGCGCGACCGATGACAGCTGGACTCATCTCGCCGGCAACGCCAGCAACTTGTCCCTGGCACGTATTCCGCACAGCGACGTGTGAGCTGCCTCGCCCACCGAGGGCGCGGCCGAGGTGCCTGCGTCGCACTCCTGCTCGGCCTCGGACTGGGCCCCGCCGTCGCTGAGCCAGCTGCCAACGCCGTGGATGGCTCCGCAGTGGGCGCCCCCGCAGTCTGCGACCGGCTGGCGGCATCCGCCTGGCCGCGTTCGCCGCTCGAGCGGCGCATCTTGCTGCAGCAGCTTGAAGCGGCACTCGAACACTGCCGACGGCACGCCCGCTTTCTGGCCACCCTAGGCGGCTACTGGCTGGAGGAGGGTGATCCCGTGCGTGCCCTGCTCTGGCTTGAACGCGCCTTGCTGCTGGACCCAGAACTGCTCGGCGCGCAGGCCGACTACGCCCTGGCGCTGCTGGCCATGGGCGAGACCGCCGCGCGGGACGAACTGCTCGACCGCTGGCGGGGCCGCGACGACGTGCCACCCTTGGTCATGGCGCGCCTCGCCGAGTGGCGAACCCAGACGCTAGCCCCACGGTTCGGCCGGTCGGGCGAGGCGGCCGAAGGGCCGCGCTGGGCGCGCGCTGGCGAGGTCTCGGTCCTGGCCGGTTACGAGAGCAACCTCGACCAGTCGCCGAGACTGGAGGAGTTCGTCATCACCCCGCCCGGGGGACCCATCGCCATCCCGGTCGTTCAGCGCCCGCGCGCCGGCGCCGCGGCCACCGCGGAAGCATCGTGGCAGCTCGGCCACAGCCCGGCCCCCGGCTGGATCGTGCAGGCCGGCGCGCAGGCGCTCGGCCGCAATTCGCCCGCCGAACCCGGCACCGATTGGCGCGCGCTGCGGCTGGCCGCCAGCCTCTCCACCCGGCTCAACGGCTGGCGGCTGCAACTGCTGGGCAGCACCAGTTGGACAAGCGGCCCGCTCGACGATCCCTATCGGCTCGGCCGCGTGGGCATCGCACTCGAACGCGAGGAATGGGGCTGCAGCCATCGGCTGGGCGTCGACCACGAGCGGCGGTTCGAGCGCAGGTCCAGCCTCGACCCGGGCCGCACCGCTTCGATCAGCTGGGCCAGCCAGTGTCCGCTGGGGCCGACAGGCGACTGGAAGCTCGCCGTCGCCATCCGTCATGCGCAGGACCGACCCGTCGACGAGCAGCGCCCGGGGGGCGCGCAGCGCCAGTGGGGACTCGGATGGCGGTTGACCGGCCCCATCGGGGGCGGCTGGAACGTCGACCTCGGTCTGCGCACGCAGTGGGCCAAGGACGACGTCGGGTACAGCCCCCTGCTCGAGAACAACACACAGCGGCGGCTGCGACCCATGCAACTGAGCGTCGAGCTCACACATCAAGCAGGGCAGGGCCTACTCGGCGACAGCGAATGGGTGTTCCAGGCCTTTACGGCTCACCAGAAGAGCAACCTCGCGGTCTTCCGATATCAGTCGGCCGGGGCCTATGGGGGCATGCGTTGGCGATTCTGATGTTGCGCAGAGCCGACACATCCCCTCACTCCAGCCACAGTGCGAGCTCAACCCTCGGCT
>JADZCL010000346.1 GCA_020851615.1 Rubrivivax sp. | reverse complement strand
GCCGGGATGCGCTCGGGCGTGAGGCCCGAGATCGAGAGAGCCATCAGCGGCACGAAGAAGCAGGCCACGGCAGCCCCCTGGATCACCGTGGGCACCATCACGGTGGCGAGGTCGGTGTCGGTCGAGAACTGCGCGCGCATCCACATCACCAGCGCGAAGATGGCGAAGGAGAGCGTGACGATGGGACGCGGGTCGACGCGGTTGATCATGCGGCCGACCAGGGGCGTCAGCAGCAGCGCGAGCACCCCCACCGGGGCCAGTGCCCAGCCGGCCTGCGTGGCGGTGTAGCCCATCCATTGCTGCAGCCACAGCGGCAGCAGCACCAGCGTGCCGAAGAAGACGCCGTAGGCGACCGAGATGCACAGCGTGGCAAAGAGGAAGTTGCGCCGCGCGAAGAGGCGCAGCTCGACGACCGGGTGGCCGTCGGTGAGTTCCCAGACGAGGAAGAAGGCGAAGCCGACGACGCTCACGACGGCCAGCGTGACGATCAGGCCGGAGGCGAACCAGTCGAGCTCCTTGCCCTTGTCCAGCATGACCTGCATGGCACCCACCCACAGCACCAGCAGCGCCAGGCCCACCGTGTCGACCGGAACCTTGCGCGTGGGCGTCTCGCGCCGGCGGTACAGCAGCCAGGTGAAGAAGGCTGCCGCCAGGCCGACCGGCACGTTGATGAAGAAGATCCAGGGCCAGCCGATGTGATCGGTGATCCAGCCCCCGGCCAGCGGGCCCACCACCGGTGCGACCAGCGTCGTCATGCCGGCGAAGGCCAGTGCGGTGCCTGAGCGGGCGCGCGGGTAGCTGGCCAACAGCAGCGTCTGCGACAGCGGGATCATCGGCCCGGCCACGAAACCCTGCATGGCGCGAAAGGCGATCAGCAGCTCGAAGGTCGGCGCCAGGCCGCACAGGAAGGAGGTCAGCACGAACAGCAGCACGCTGGCCAGGAACAGGCGCACCTGCCCGAATCGCTGCGTCAGCCACCCCGTCAGCGGGACGGCGATCGCGTTGGCCACGCCGAAGGAGGTGATGACCCATGTGCCCTGGCTGGGCGAGACGCCCAGGTCGCCGGCGATATGCGGCAGGGAGACGTTGGCGATGGAGGTGTCGAGCACGTTCATGAACGTGCCCAGCGACAGCGCCAGCGTCCCCAGCACGAGGGCGCCGCCGGCCAGCGGCGGATGGGCGTGCGAGGCGCCGCTGGCCGCCGTGGGGGCGCTGCGGGTGTTCATCGCCCGTGCGACCCGGCGTTCTCGGCGACGATGCGGGCGATGAGCGCGTCGGCCTCGCGCGCTGGGGCGGCGAAGGCCGTGGTGCTTGCCGCAGGCTGGGACGGCGGCGCGTTGGCGAGCGTGAGTCCGCTGCGGTCCGAGACGTCGACCCGGACCTGCATCGACAAGCCGATGCGCAGCGGGTGGCTGCTCAACTGCGCCGGCTCGAGTGCGATGCGCACGGGGACCCGCTGCACGACCTTGATCCAGTTGCCGGTGGCGTTCTGCGCCGGCAGCAGCGCAAAGGCCGCACCGGTGCCCATGCCCAGGCCCGCGATGCGCCCCCGGTACTCGACCTTGCTGCCGTAGAGATCGGCGTGCAGCATCACGGGCTGCCCGATGCGCATGTCGCGCAGCTGCACCTCCTTGAAGTTGGCATCGACCCAGACCCGCGCCAGCGGCACGATCGCCAGCAGCGGCGCACCGGGCTGCACGCGCATGCCCAGCTGCACGCTGCGCCGGGCGACGTAGCCATCGACGGGTGCGGGCAGCGTCGTGCGGGTCAGTGCCAGCTGGGCTTCGCGCACCCGCGCGCCCGCGCGCAGCACCGCGGGGTGGCTGGCGATGCGCGTGCCGGCGATCTGCGCCTGGTTGGCGGCGAGCTGTTCGCGGGCGGCTGCAGCCGCCGCCTGCGCGGCGGCGAGCTGGTTGCGGGCGTCGTTGAGCGCACTGGCGGCGTGGCGCACGTCCTCCTCGGACACGGCGCCTGTGCTGGCCAGCGGCTGCCGCCGCGCCAGGTCCTCGCCGGTGCGCGCCACGCTGCCCTGCACGCGTGCAACTTCGGCTTCGCGCTGCGTGACGGCTGCAGCCAGAGCAGCGCTGCTGGAAAAGAGCGCCCGCACCTCGCGCACCGTCTGCGCCAGCTGCGCCTGCGCCTGCTCGAACGCGAGCTGCGCATCGGTGGGATCCAGGCGCACGAGCGATTGCCCGGCGCGCACGAGGTCGGTCTCGTCGGCGGCGATCGCGACCACCGTGCCGGGCTGCTGCGGAGTGATCTGCACCAGGTTGCCGTTGACGTAGGCGTTGTCGGTGCTCTCGACGTGGCGATCGAAGACGAACCAGTACGCCACCCAGCCGATGGCGGTGGCGAGGACGACGAGGCTCAGCCACAGCATGCCGCGCCCGCGTGCCTTGCCGTTGCCTGATGCGGGCGGGGGTGCTGCAGGCTTTGCGGGCGTTGCGGGCGTTGCAGGCGCCGGGGCGGCGGAGCTGGCCGCGACTGGCTCGGCGTTCGAGGCTTCGGTGCTCATGGGTGTGGGTCGGGGGTGGGGGTGGCGGGGTCGGCTTCGAAGCCGCCGCCCAGGGCGCGCATCAGCGCCACGATGGTGTCGGCGCGGCGCGCCTGCAGGTCGGCTGCGGCACGCTGCTGCGTGAGCACGTCGCCCTGCTGTGTGAGGACGCTTGCGTAGGTGCCGATGCCGGCGCGGTAACGCTGTTCAGCCAGCGCCTGCGCCGCATCGGCAGCGCCTTGTGCGGCCTGCTGCGCCTGCGCCTGACGCTGCAGCGATTGCAGGCTGGCGACCTGGTCGGCGACGTCGCGCACCGCGTCGCCGAGCGTGGTGTTGTAGTCGGCGATCGCCGCGTCGGCCTCGGCGCTGCGTGCGCTCAGCTGGGCGCGCAGTGCGCCGGCATCGAAGAGCGGCAGCGTGATCGCCGGGCCGATGCCGAAGTTGCGGCTGCCCGCGTCCAGCCAGTGCGCAAAGCCCAGGCTCTGCAGGCCGGCGAATGCCAGCAGGTTGACGTTTGGATAGAACTGCGCCTTGGCGGCATCGACCTGCGCCAGCGCCGCCTGCACCCGCCAGCGCGCTGCGCTGAGGTCGGCGCGCCGACCGATGAGTTCGGCCGGCAGCGCCGCAGGGAGTGGCGGCGTGGCAAGACCCGTCATGCGCGGTGCCAGCGTCTGCGTGATCTGCGGCCCCACCCCCACCAGCGCCGCAATGGCATGGCGCGTCAGCATCGCCTGCTCGGTACTGCGCTCGATCTGCCGCTGCAGCTCGGCACATGCGGCGTCTGCCTGACGCAGCGCCAGGGTGTTGTCCAGGCCCTTGTCGACGCGCGCCTGCAGGAGTTCGCGCAGCCGGGTGCGCTGCTGCAACGTCGCCTGAAGGAGTTCGTGCGTCCGCAGCTGGTGCGCCAGCAGCAGGTAGCTGCGCACGACCGAACTGGCGATCAGCACGCGCGCGGCCTGTGCCTCGGCCGCGGCCGCACGGCCAGTGGCCAGCGCAGCCTGCAAGGCCGCGCGGTGGCGGCCGAAGAAGTCGAACTCCCAGCGCCCGGCAAGCTGCAGCGAG
>JADZCL010000345.1 GCA_020851615.1 Rubrivivax sp. | reverse complement strand
CCGTTCAGCCGCTGCGGCCCGCGGCTGCGCCTGTTGCCGCCTTCTTCGCCACCGCGCGCCTGGCCGGTGTCTTCCTTGCGGCCACCCGCTTCGCCGCCGCTTTCTTCACCGCAGTCTTCTTCACCGCAGTCTTCTTCACCGCGGCCGTCTTCACTTCGGTCGTCTTGACCGCGACCGTCTTCGCCGCCTTCGGGCGCGGCGCAGGTGAGGCGCTGCCCTTCCAGGTCCGCCGCGCCTTCCTGGCCAGCTTGACGACGGTTGCGATCTGTTCGTCAGTGAAGGCGCCATTGACGCCCGAGATCGCGGCCAGCTTCATGCCGTGCTTGAGGCCGAGCTTGTAGATTTCCTTGACCCTGGCCCATTCGGTGTCGCGTCCGACGGTGAAGACCTCGAAGCGCCCCTCGAGCGCCAGCACGATGGTCTCGGCCAGGCAGGCGTAGATGACGTTGGGCGGCAGCCCGATGCTCTTCAACCCACGCACTCGGGTGGGCAGTTCGATCTCGCCGGATTCGACGACGAGCACGTCGGGCCGCTTGGCCACCTCGGCAGCGGGCAGGTCCAGTGGGCGGGCCACGTCGGTGATCACGCAGCCGGGCTTGACTCGCATGATGTCGAGGATCTTCTTGCCCGCACCCGAGGTGCTGGTGACGATCATGTCCATGTCGCCCAGCAGGGTGTCGTAGTCGTTGGAGCACAGCACGTTGGCGTTGGGCGTGTCCTGCAGGATCGAGGCCTTGAGCTCCTCGAGCTTGTCCAGGCTGCGCCCGGCCAGCACCACCTCCTCGAAGACCATCGCCAGCAGCCGCGCGCTGACCGAGCCGATCGAGCCCGTGGCCCCGATCACCATGGCCTTGGCCTGCACGCGCTGCCCGGGTGGCGGCAGCGGCACCAGCCCCATGCGCCGCATCGCATCGGCGGCAGCCCACAGCGCGCCCGACGCCGAGTAGCTGTTGCCGGTGGTCACCGGCAGGCGCGCGCGCCGCGCCACCGTCACGCCGGCATCACCGACCACCTTGGTGAAGGCCCCCAGGCCCATGATCTGCGCGCCCAGCTTCTGCGCCATCGCCGCTGCGGCGAGCAGCCGCCGGTAGGTGAACTCGGGGCTGCGGGCGAGCATCTCCTTGGGTGTGCCGCCCACGCTGATGAGCCAGCCCTCGGCCTCGGCGCCGCTGGGCGAGACGATGTTCTCCATCTTGCAATAGACCATCGGCGGCATGTGCGCGGCCAGCGTCTCGACCTGGTCCATCAGGAACTTGGGCGTGCCCTTGGGGATGGGAAAGCCCTTGCGGATGAACTCCTGGCTCAGCGGATGGATGACGAAGGCGAAGCGGCGGATGTTGCGGAAGTGCCCGCTCGGGTGCAGCAGGCGCGGGCGCAGGTCGAGCTCGTCGATGATCTCCTCGAAGTCCTCGTCGGCGACCTCCTCGGGCGGCCGGCCGAGAACGGCCAGGATCATCGCCTCGATGACGTTGACGCCGACCACCTGGTCGAAGAGCTTGGGACTGACGTCGATGACGAGGTTCACGCGGCACTGGCGGAAGAAGGCCAGGCGGTCCTCGTCGACGGCCGAGGTGATGAGCGTCTTGCCGTTGAGGTTGCGCGCGTTGCCGACCTCCTTCAGCTCGGCATAGGTGCCCACGACAACGTGCGCCTTGGCCACCTCGGCGGCCAGGCGGCTGCGCTTGAACTCCGGCAGCGCGGCCTCGAGCAGCTCACGCCGCTTGCCCGACAACGCCCAGTCGGCGCCCTTGGCGTAGATCTCCAACTGGGCCAGCGAGCCCAGCAGCGCCGGTGCGCCGGTCTGCGCCAGCGCATCGGCGAAGCAGAGGTTGGGCGTGTAGTCCGAGAGCGCCTGCGCAATGTCGTAGTTGCGCATGCCCGAGATGAACAGGACGATGTTGTTGTCGAAGTAGTGGCCGATCTCGGCCTGCACATGGCGCACGGCGCGCACCTGCAACAGCCGGCGCAGGCGCGCCCCGGTGGTGGCTGGCACGCGCGTGACGACCTTCAGCAGCCGCGCCGTCTCCTTGTTGATGACGGTGCTCTGCCCGACATGGAAATGGTCGCCGACTTCACCCAGGCCGATGGCATCGGCCTCGGCCTGGTGGCGACGCATCAGCTCCCAGGCCCGGCCGATGTCGTTGTCCGCCCCCAGGCGCCTGACCTGGAAGCGGTGGCCAAGGAAATCGGCCTCGAACTCGAAGTCCTGCTTGGACGATCCGAGCGAGACGGTGACGACTCTCTTCATTCGACAGGACTCCAGACGGGGATTCAGGCGGGCTTGGCCGCGGCGCGTCGGCGCGCCGGGCGCTGGGTTGCGGCGCTCGGGTCGGCGGCCTTGCCACTGGCTTGGCGCGCGGCGGTGGCCGTCTTGCGCGTGGGCTTGCGCGACAGCTTGCGCGCGGCACCCTTGGCCGGCGCCTGCGCCGACTCGGGCGTGGGCAGCACGGCGCGGATCATTGCCTCGCACTGGGCCTGCGTCATGTAGCGCGGCACCGGGTAGCCGGTATGCGCCTCGTGCAGGGCAGCACGTGCCAGTGCCGGGATGTCCTCCTCGCGCAATGCCGCCAGCGTGACCGGGATGCCGATGTCGGCTTCGAGCGCGCAGACGCCCTCGATGAATCGCTGCGCCAGCACACGCTCGCCTTCGTCCGCACGCCCGAGCCGCGCGCGCACGGCCAGGCGGGCCAGCCGGGCACCCACGGCGGGCGCCGAAAACCGCAGCACGTGCGGCAGCATGATGGCGTTGG
>JADZCL010000344.1 GCA_020851615.1 Rubrivivax sp. | reverse complement strand
GTGCCGGGGGTGAAGATGGGAGTGTTGGAGGTCAAGCATACGGATACCCACGGTCAGGAAAGCCGGTTGCGGAACAGCCAGGCCGCCAGCGGCAGCGTGGTGGCGGCCAGCACCAGCAAGGGGATGAGTTGGCGCCAGATGTCGATGAGGCCCGCGCCTTCGAGATAGACGCGGCGCACGATGTCCATGCCAAAGCGCAGCGGATTGGCGTAGGTGGCAAGCTGCAGCACCTCGGGCATGTTGCGCACTGGCGTGAACAGGCCGGAGAGCAGCATCAGCGGCATGATCAGCAGGAAGGTGTAGAGCATCGCCTGCTGCATGTTCAGCGACAGGGCGGATATCGACAGGCCCACGCCCACGGACGCGACGGTGAAAACGATCAGCCCGAAGTAGAGCAGTCCCACCGAGCCCTGCATCGGAATCTCGAACCAGAATCGGATGATCAGAAAGATGATGGTGGACTGCAGCAGTCCGATCAGGATGGAGGGCAGCGCCTTGCCGATCAGGATCTGCATCGGGGTGAGCGGCGTCACCAGCAACTGGTCGAAGGTGCCTTGCTCGCGCTCACGCGCCACCGACAGCGCCGCCAGCAGCAGGGTCTGCAACATGCTCAGCGCGGCAATCAACCCCGGCATCATGTTCCAGCGGGATTCGAGGTTGGGGTTGAACCAGGCGCGCCGTTCTACGCGAATCCCTGGGGCACCTTCACCACGCTTGGCGCCCAATGAGGCGTTGTAGGCGGCCACGATGGCGCCGACATGGCTGGCGGCCGCCCCCGCCGTCGAGGAATTGCGCCCGTCCAGAATGAGCTGCAGGGGCGCGGGCTGGCCCGAACCCAGCCGCGTCTCGAAGTCCGGCGGGATGCTGAGCACCAGCAAGGCCTTTTCTGCATCGACCATATCGGCGATCTGCTGCGTCGAGGTGAGCGTGGCGGCACGCACGAACACGCCGGTGCCGTCCAGCCGTGCCAGCAGCTCGGTCGACGCCGCACTGCGGCTTTGATCCAGCACGGCATACGGCACGTGCGTGAGGTCGTAAGTGGCGCCATAGCCATACAGCAGGGCTTGCAGGAAGGCCGGGGCAATCAGGAGCGCACGGCTGGCCGGCTCCTTGATGAGCGCAAGAAGCTCTTTTCGCACCAAGGCGATGACCTGGGAGAGTGTGGCAATGAAGGAAGCCATGGGTGTCAGTCCAGTGACTTGCGCAGCGTGCGTTGTGTGGCGAACACCAGCGCCACGGCGTAGAGGGAAAGGATGGCGACGCTGCGCACGAGGGTCGGCCCATGGTCGCCCGCCAAAAACAGCGTCTTGATCAGGCCCATGAAATGCGTGGCGGGCAGCAGTTGCGCCACGCCCTGGATCACCAGCGGCACATTGCGCAGGTCGAACACGAAGCCGGAGAGCATCATGGCCGGCATGAAGCTCACCAGCATGGCCAGTTGACTGGCGTCAAACTGGTTGCGCGTCTTGCCAGAAATGAACAGGCCCAGCAGCAGCGAAACCAGCAGGTACAGCATCGAGGCCAGGAACAGGATCGTGAGGGAGCCGCGCAGCGGCACCTCGAAGAGGAAGCGCGCCGCCAGCAGGCACAGCACCAGGTCGATGGCACCGACTACCAGATACGGCACCAGCTTGGCGAAGATGAGTTCCAGTGGCCGTACCGGCGTGACGAACAGCGACTCCAGCGTGCCGCGCTCCCATTCACGCGCGATCAGCAGCGACGTGAGGAAGGCACCGATCAGCGTCAGCACCAGCACGATCAGTCCTGGCACCAGATACCAGCTGCTGTTGCCTGTTTCGTTGAACCACATGCGCTGCACCACTTCCACACGAGCCAGCGCGGGCGGCTTGTTGCCGGCGCGGTCTGCCTGCTTTTGCGCCCAGGTGGCAACGGCGCTGTTGACATAGCCTTCCACGGTCTGCGCCGTGGTCGAGTTGACGCCGTTCAAGATCAACTGGATGCGGGCATCCCCTGCCGCGAAGCGACGAGAGAAGTCCAGCGGCACCCGCACGATGGCGTCGACCTCGCCTGCGCGCAGCAGGCGCTCGGCCTCCTGCATCTGTGTGACCCACACTGGCGACAGATAGCTTGAGCCCGCCAGGCCGGCGACGGCGTCGCGCGCGCTGGGCGCGCTGTCTTCCAGCACCACCGCGACCGGCGCGTTCTTCACATCGAAAGACAGGCCGTAGCCGAACAGCAGAATCAGCGCGATGGGCAGCAGTAGCCCCACCGCCAGATTGCTCTTGTCGCGCAGCATCTGGCGCACTTCCTTGCGCAGCAGGGCGATGAAACGCCGCATGAACTCTGGATATCTCATGCGCGGCCTCCTGAGTTCTTGGCCCGGTCGGCGGCGCGGCCGTGCTCGACGATGGCGATGAAGGCGCTGTTCATGTCGCTGCCGCCCTCCTGGCCTGCCCGGCCCGCCTGCTCGCGCACCGCCTGCGGCGTGCCCAGCGCCAGCACCTTGCCGGCGTCCTGGATGGCAATGCGGTCGCAGTACTCTGCCTCCTCCATGAAATGCGTGGTGATGATGACCGTCACTCCCGCTTGCGCGAGCGCGGTGATGGTGCGCCAGAAGGCGCGCCGCGCCAGCGGGTCGATGCCGCTGGTCGGCTCATCGAGGAACAGGATGTCGGGCTCGTGCAGCAGGCCGGTGGCCATGGCCAGGCGCTGCTTGAACCCGCCGGGCAGCAGGCCGCTGATGGCGGTGGGCTCCAGGGCGAACTGGGCGAGCGTGGCCGCCACCCGCGTGCGCAGCCCCTGGCCGCGCAGCCCGTAGGCGCCACCAAAGAACTCCAGGTTCTCCCACACGCTCAGGTTGCCGTAGAGCGCGAACTTCTGTGACACATAGCCAATGCGCGAGCGCGCCTGGGCGCGTGCCGTGCGCAGGTTCATGCCGGCGACTTCCAGGTGCCCGCTGCTGGCCGGTAGCAGGCCGCAGAGCATGCGGAAGGTGGTGGTCTTGCCTGCGCCGTTGGGACCGAGCAGACCGAAGATTTCGCCACGGGCCACGTCGAAGGAAGTGCTGGCGACGGCGGTAAAGTCGCCAAATTTGCGCACCAGGTCATGCACCACGATCACCGGCCCGTCACCATTACTATTCGAGGACACCTGCGGGGACGACGCGGGCGCTTCGGGAGAGGATGCCGACACCTTGGTAGTCGACTCCGCGCCCTCGGTATGTTGCTGGCGCAGCATCATCATGAAAGCGTCTTCGAGTTCTTCAGGGCGCGGCTGGTAGTCGATGTCGCCGAGCAGTGCATCCAGTGCGTGCGCGTCTGCCTTGGGCTGGCGGATGAACCACACCGCACCGCCTTTGGGCACCGCATCGACGATCAACGGGCCGGCGTCGATCAAACGCGCCTGCAGGTCGCGGGCGGGCATGCCGGACGGTGGCGTGGCCACATAGGTCAACCCTCGGGCGCGTTCGCGCAGCGCGCCGGGAGCGCCGGCGGCGAGCAGCAGGCCTTGGTGCATCACGAACACCTGGGCGCAGCGCTCGGCCTCGTCCATGTAGGCGGTGCTGACGATCACGCCCAGCTTTTCGTCATCCACCAGTTGCTGCACGATCTGCCACAGATCGCGGCGCGAGAGCGGATCGACGCCGACGCTGGGTTCATCCAGCAGCAGCAAATCCGGCGAGCGCACCAGCGTGCAGGCCAGACCCAGCTTCTGCTTCATGCCGCCCGACAGCTTGCCGGCCGGGCGTGCGGTAAAGCGCGCCATGTCGGTCATTTCCATCATGCGCGCGAAGCGTTCGCGGCGCACTTCCTGCGGCACACCGTGCAGATCGGCGTAGAGGTCGAGGTTTTCCTGCACGCTCAGGTCTTCGTACAGGCCGAAGCGCTGCGGCATGTAGCTGATGCGGTCCTGCACCGTTTGCGGGTCGTGGGCGACGTCGATGCCCAGCACGCGCAATGTCCCCGCATCGGGCT
>JADZCL010000343.1 GCA_020851615.1 Rubrivivax sp. | reverse complement strand
GGGCGTGCAGACTGCAGGCCGTCAGTAGAAGCGCTTCAGGTCCATGCCGGCGTAGAGCGCGCCGACCTGCGCCTCGTAGCCGTTGAACATCAGCGTCGGGCGCTTCTTCGCGAACAGGCCGTCCTCGCCGATGCGCCGTTCGCTGGCCTGGCTCCAGCGCGGGTGATCCACCTGCGGGTTGACGTTGGAGTAGAAGCCGTACTCGCTGGGGGCCGCGCGCTCCCAGCTCGTCACTGGCTGCTGGGCGAGGAAGCGGATCTGCACGATCGACTTGGCGGACTTGAAGCCGTACTTCCACGGGACGGCCAGCCGCAGCGGCGCGCCGTTCTGCGGCGGCAGACGCTGGCCATACATGCCGAAGACAAGCATGGCCAGCGGGTGCATCGCCTCGTCCATGCGCAGGGCCTCGACGTAGGGCCACGCGAGCACGCGGCTGCCAAGCCCCGGCATCTGCTGGGCATCCGCCAGCGTCACGAACTGCACGAACTTCGCATTGCCGGTCGGCTGCGCGGCCTTGATCAGGTGCGAGAGCGAGAAGCCCAGCCAGGGGATGACCATCGACCAGCCCTCGACGCAGCGCAGCCGGTAGATGCGCTCTTCGAGCGCGGCCAGCTTCATCAGCGCGTCGAGGTCGAAGCGGCGCGGTGACTTCACCTCGCCTTCGACCGTCACCACCCAGGGCTGGGTGCGCAGCGTCTGTGCATGCTCGGCGGGGTCGGACTTGTCGGTCCCGAACTCGTAGAAGTTGTTGTAGCCCGTCGCGTCGCCGCGGTCGGTCGGCTTCTCCATCGTCTGCGCACCGGCCACGGTGCTGCGCACGCCGGACAGCGCCGGCGTGGTCGCGGTGGCCAGCGCATCGCGCGCGGCCCAGGTGGACAAGGTGCTGCCCGCGGCGGCCAGCGCGATCTGTCGTAGCCAGTCACGTCGCGCCGCGTACACCGCTTCAGGCGTGATCTCCGAACTGCGCGGGTGGCTGAAGCCGTGATTGCGAGGAAGGTGCATGAGGCCTCCGCAGCCGTCAACCGCGCCAGTGTGCCGCGCAGGGTGCCGCCGTGCAGCGAAGGGTCTTGTCCACCAACGGGACCCGGCGCAATGAAGAAGGCCGGTCAGTGACCGGCCTTCGTACGGGATCCGGGTTGCGCCGCGCGTCAGCGCAGGCCGGCCATGTAGTCGGCCACCGCCTTGATCTCCTTGTCGCTCATGCGGCCGGCGATGGTCTCCATCTGCGCGCTGTTGCCGCGCTCGCCACTGCGGAAGGCCAGCAGCTGCGCCGTGGTGTATTCGGCGTGCTGGCCGGAGACGCGTGGGTACTGCGCCGGAATCCCGGCCCCGTTGGGGCTGTGGCAGCCGGCGCAGGCGGGCACGCTGCGCTCGAGGATGCCGCCGCGGAAGATCTTCTCACCCAGCAGCACCGTGTCCTTGTTCTGTGCCGTGCCCTGCACGGGCTTCTTCCCGCCGTAGAAGCCGGCGAGCAACTGCATGTCCTCGGGCGATAGCGCGGCCACCATGCCCTGCATGATCGCGTTCACGCGCTTGCCGGCCTTGAACTCGGTCAGCTGCTTGAGGATGTACTCCGGGTGCTGCCCCTGCAGGATGGGGTTGGCCGACAGGCCGCGCGTGCCGTCGGACGTGTGGCAGGCTTGGCAGATCGGGGTCAGCGCGTCCAGCTTGGCCGGGTCGGGCTTGGCGCCTGCCTGGGCTTCGGCGGCGTGCGCCGAGGCCGTGAAGCCGGCGGCGAGCACGAGGGATGCGATCAGGAAGGGCAGCTTCATTCGGGCCTCGGTCGGGGTCGTGCAGATATCCAAACCGGCGGATTTTACAATGTCGCATGACGGCCCCCCTGCAGCCCCCCGCGCGTCCGGTTCAGGCCGCGGTCTCGGACGCCGAGCGGCGCGCACTGGCGTGGCTGCATACGGCACGCTTCCTCATCACCGCCAGCCGCCTGGACGAACTGCCGGCCAGCGAACTGCCCGAGATCGCCTTCGTCGGCCGCAGCAACGCCGGCAAGTCGACTGCGATCAACACGCTGGCGCAGCACAAGCGCCTGGCCTTTGCGTCGCGCACACCCGGGCGCACGCAGCACATCAACCTGTTCCAGCTCGGCCCCAGGGATGCGCCGGACGCGCAGCTGGCCGACCTGCCGGGCTACGGCTACGCCGCCGTGCAGCGTGCCACCAAGCTGCGCTGGCAGGAAGTGATGGCGCGCTACCTGGTCGAGCGGCGCAACCTGCACGGCGTGGTGCAGATGGTCGATGCGCGACTGGGCTTCACCGATCTCGACCGCAGCCTGCTGGCCCTGCTCGAGCCGCGCGTGATCACCGGCGAGGTGCGCATGTTGGTCCTGCTGACCAAGGCCGACAAGCTCAGCCGCCGCGCCGCGGCGGCCGCCCTGGCCGATGCGCAGGCGCTGCTGGGCGAGCGGGCCGGCGAGCACAGTGACATCGGCGTGACGCTGTTCTCGGCCTTGTCGGGCCAGGGCGTGGCCGACGCCGCCTGCGCGCTGCGCGAGTGGGTGGCGCCGCGACCGGCCTGATTTCCGGCGCGGGTGCCGCCAAATCCTGCGGCTTCGCCGCGAAAACCCGCGCCGGGCCGCGACCTCGTGGCGCCCGCCTGCGCCCAGAATCGCCGTTGGCGTAGCGCGCGCAGCGGGTGCGTGGCGGCGCTGAAAGAGGAAACCGAACGTGCATACCGAATCGCCATCGGGCGAACTTCAACCGCGGCCGGCGTCGCGGCCCGCGCTGCGCCGCCTGGCCGCGGCGCTGCTGGCGGCTGCGGCCGTCTCCGGCGCACTGGCACAGAGTGACGCGGCGCAGCGTGCGGCGCAGTTCTACGACGAGGCGCGCACGCTGTACGAGCGCCGGGACTTCGCCGGCGCCATCATCGAGCTGAAGAACGCGCTGCAGCAGGACCGCAAGCTGCTGGCCGCGCAACTGCTGCTGGCCAAGGCGCTGCTGGCCACGGGCGCCTACCGGCCCGCCGAGGCGGCGTTCGAGGAAACGCTGGCGCTGGGCGTGAGCAAGGCCGAAGTCGTGCGCGAGCTCGGCTACCTGTACCTGCTGCTGGGCGAGGCGGGCAAGCTGCTCGATACCTTCACGCTCACCGGCGTTCCCGAGTCGCTGCACGGCGAGCTGCAGACCATGCGTGGCTCGGCCTATGCGATGTCGGGCAACCTGACGGCCGCCAGCGCGGCATTCGCCGAGGCCAGGCGGCTGAACCCGAAGTCGGCCGACCCGCTGGTGGCCGAAGTGCCGGTGCTGCTGCGCAGCGGCGAGCCGGACAAGGCGCGCGCCGCTGCGCGCAAGGCCACCGAGCTGGCGCCGACCAACGCCTCGGCCTGGCTGCAGCTGGGCACCGTGCTGCAGAGCGCGGGCGAGCTGGTGCCGGCACTCGCGGCCCTGGACAAGGCCGTGCAGCTCAACCCCAAGCTCGTCGACGCGCTGGTGGCGCGTGCCGCGGTGTTGATGGGCCTGCACCGCAACGATGAAGCCGGCAAGCAACTGGCCGTGCTGGCCGCGGACAAGGTGATCGAGCCGCGCGCCTCCTTCATGCGCGCCACGCTGGCTGCTGGAGCGGGCGACGACAAGACCGCCAAGGCCGAGTACGCCGAGGCTGCCGCCCGCATCGACGCACTGCCCCCCGGCCTGCGCACCGCCAGCGACGCGGTGCTGCTGGCCGGTGCGCTTTCGCACCGGGCCCTGGGCAACACCGAGCGCGCGCGCGAGTACGTGGAGACGCTGCTGGCGCGCAGCCCGCGCCACTTCCAGGCCCAGCTGCTGCAGGCGCAGCTGCTGCTGGACGGGCGCGAACTGGGCCGTGCGACCACGCTGCTCGAGAACCTCGCCCGCGTGGCCCCCAAGGAACCGCAGGTGCTCTACCTGCTGGGCTCGACGCAGCTCGCGCGCAAGCAGTACGCGCGCGCGGCCGAGCTGTTCGAGCGCGCACTCACGCTTGGCGGAAGTACCGACGCGCGACGCGAGCTGGCCTTTGCGCAGTTCGGCCTGGGCCGCGACCGCGACGCGCTGGCCAACCTCGAAGCGGTGGTGGCCAAGAACCCACGCGACCTGCGCGCCGGTACCGAGCTGGCGATCTACTACGCCCGCCGGGGCCAGGGCGCCAAGGCCGTCAAGCTGGCCGAGAGCCTGGTCAAGGCCAGTGGCGACGACCCCGCGATGCTGAACTTCCTGGGCAACATCAAGGGCCGCCTGGGCGACAACGCCGGCATGCGCGCGGCCTACGAACAGGTGCTGGCCAAGGACCCGAAGTACCGCCAGACCCTCGTCAATCTCT
>JADZCL010000342.1 GCA_020851615.1 Rubrivivax sp. | reverse complement strand
CGGTGTCGGGCTGTGTCATCGGCAGTCGCTGTAGGGGAACGCGTGCGGTGGCGCAGATTGTGTGCGGCGCCCGGGCCCGGGCCCGGGGGTGGCCATGGCCGTGACCGCATGTAAGCGTGAGAACTTGCCGCGCCCCGCCGGACACCATCCACCCGCGGGACGCCGTGCGGGGTACCCCGTCCCTAGAATCGACACGTGAACCGAGCAGCCGCCCAGCGCCCCACCCCGATGGACACCGTGCGTGAAGTCACCCGCGTTCTCGACGAGGTCCTGAGCCTGGGTGGGCGCTCGGCCAGCTTCACGCGCGCAACCGCGCTGCTGGGCGCGGTGCCGCAGCTCGACTCGATGGCCGTCGTCACCCTCATCACGACGCTGGAGGAGCGCTTCAGCATCGTGATCGCCGACGACGAGATCGACAGCGACACCTTTGCCAACGTAGGCGCGCTGGCTGACTTCGTCGCCGCCAAGGTGCGCTGAGGCGCACTCTGCCTCGTCACCGCCATGATGGCCCAGGACCTGCCGGACGCCCTCGCACTCCAGCCCTTCGAGGCGCACGAGTCCAACGTCCGCAGCTACTGCCGCTCGTTCCCCACGCTCTTTCGCCGCGCCAAGGGCACGGTCCTCGTCGACCGCGCCGGACGTGAGTACCTCGACTTCTTCGCCGGCGCCGGCACGCTGGCCTTCGGGCACAACCCGGACTTCATCAAGGAGCGGCTGATCGCCTACCTTGAGGCCGATGGCATCAGCCACGGCCTGGATCTTTACACCGAGGCCAAGGCCGAGTTCATCGACGCCTTCGTGCGCCTGGTGCTGCGGCCGCGCGGGCTGGACTACCGCCTGCAGTTCACCGGGCCGACCGGCGCCAATGCCGTCGAGGCTGCCCTCAAGCTGGCGCGCAAGTTCACCGGACGCAGCGGCGTGTTCGCCTTCAGCGGCGGCTACCACGGGCTGTCGCTGGGCAGCCTGGCTGCAACCGCCAATCGCGGCAAGCGCGCCGCGGCGGGTACCGGCCTGCACGACGTCACCTTCGTGCCCTACCCTGACGGCCGCATGCCGGCACCCGACACGCTGGCCTGGATCGAGCGCCTCTTCACCGACAGCCACTCGGGCGTCGAACTGCCCGCCGCGCTCATCGTCGAGACGGTCCAGGCCGAGGGCGGCATCCACCCCGCGCCGGTCGCCTGGCTGCAGGACCTGCAGACGCTGGCGCAGCGCCACGGCGTGCTGCTGATCGTCGACGACATCCAGGTCGGCTGCCACCGCAGCGGTCCCTTCTTCAGCTTCGAGCGGGCGGGCCTGCGCCCCGACCTCGTCGTCCTCAGCAAGGCCATCAGCGGCTACGGCCTGCCCATGTCGCTGCTGCTGCTGCGCCCCGAACTCGACATCTGGCAGCCCGGCGAGCACACCGGCACCTTCCGCGGCAACCAGCTTGCATTCGTCGGCGGCACCGCCGCGCTCGAGCGCGCGGCAGAGCTGGGCCTGGCCGCCTTGGTCGAGCAAAAAGGCAGCCGCTGCAGGCAGTGGCTGCAGGAGCGCGTCGCACCACTGGACGCGCGTCTGGCCGTGCGCGGCCTGGGGCTGATCTGGGGCCTGGACTGCGCCGCACTCCCCGAGGGCTTTGCCAGCCGCGTCTCCGCACGCTGCTTCGAGCTCGGTCTGGTGATCGAGACGGCCGGCCGGCAAGACGCCGTGCTCAAGCTCCTGCCCCCGCTCACCACCCCCGACGCGCAGCTCGACCAGGGTCTGGCCGTCATCGAGCAGGCGGTACGGGACAGCCTGCGTGGCTGAACCCGCGGTGGCAGCGCAGCCCCACGCGCTCACCGCTCACCTTGCCGAAGCACTGGCCGCGAGCGCCCCGGTGCGCGACCTGCTGCCACCCGAGCGCCCCAGCGGCGCACGCCATCGGGAGACCTTGCCTGCGGCCATCGGCCTGGCCAACGAGGCCCATCTGCTGGCCGCCCTGGCCCTGCTGCTGGCGCGCCATGCGCGGCGCACGTCGGTGGTGCTGAGCCTGCGGCCCCGTCACGCGGCGCAGCCGGGTACGGTGCACGTGATCGAACTCGAGGTGCCGCCTGCCCTGCCCTTTGCACAGCTCGTCGCGGCCTCGGCACGCGCGCTGCAATCACCGCCCGTGCTCGACGTGCCCACAGCGGCGACCTTGCCCGGCGTGCTGCTCGACCTGAGCGATGGGGACGACGCGCGCAGCACGAACGTGCACGCCGAACTCGTGCTGCGCCGCGCCACGCCCGCGCTCGATGGCGATGCCGACCGCTACCTTGGCGACAGCCTGGCGCCGCTGGCGCGTCATCTCACCCACCTGCTGGCCACGACCACGCCCGCCACCGCCACCGCGACGGGCGAGCTCGAGCTCTGCGATGCGGCCGAACGCGAGCGCGTGTTGCGCGGCTTCAATTCGCTGCGGCTGCCGCTGCCGGCCGATGCGACCCTCGCCTCGCTGATCACGCAGCAACTCCAGCGCCTGCCTGAAGCCGTCTGCGCCGTGCACAACGACGACGCGCTGACCTGCGCCGCACTGGACGCAGCGAGCAACCGCCTGGCGCGGCTGCTGGGCGATTGCGGTGTTGCGCCAGGGCGCTTCGTTGCCCTACTGGAGCCGCGGGGCCTTGACTTCGTCATTGCCCTGGTCGCCATCTGGAAGGCCGGCGGCGCCTACATCCCGATCGACCCGAGCTACCCCGCCGAGCGCGTGCACACCATGCTCGCCGACAGCGAGG
>JADZCL010000341.1 GCA_020851615.1 Rubrivivax sp. | reverse complement strand
TGATCCAGACCGCCTCGCGCATGATCTGCTCGGCAAAGCCGAAGGCCCGGAACATCTCCATCGATCGCACGCTGATGCCGTCGGCCTGGCCTTTCTCCATGGGCCCTGGCTTGGCTTCGACGAGCAGGGTGCTGATCTGCTGCACGCGTGCCAGTTGGGCCGCCAGGCACAGGCCGGCCGGACCCGCACCGACGATCAGGACGTCCACCACCTGCGGCAACGCGGCACCTGGGCGCCTGTGCTCCGCAGCGGCGGGGAGCAGGGCGGGATCGCCGGGCCGGAAGCCGTCGACGTGGTATTGCATGGTGGTTCCTCGTTGCGGGTCAACCCACGGGACGCAGGGAGTATGCGCGAGCGCGCTAGACTTGCCGGCTGGCCCGGCGCGCATCACGCGCGAGGGCATACACGTACGCGCCGATCATGACTTCCGTCGTTTCCAAGCCCTTGTCCTGGCGTTTGTTGGCCGCCCCGGTCCTGGCGATGATCGCGGTGATCGTGCTCTCCAACTTCGCGGTCCAGTTCGTCATCAACGACTGGCTGACCTGGGGCGCCTTCACCTACCCCTTCGTCTTCCTCGTTTGCGACCTCACCAATCGCGCCTACGGGCCGGTGGCGGCGCGCCGCGTGGCATGGATCGGTTTCGTGATCGCCGTCGGTGTCTCGGGCCTGATTGCGCCCTGGCGTATCGCGCTGGCCTCCGGCGCCGCGTTCATTACCTCGCAACTGCTGGACGTGCTGGTCTTCAACCGCTGGCGCCGGGCCAGCTGGTGGAAGGCGCCGCTGATCGGTTCGCTGGTGGCCTCGGTCGTCGATACCGGCGTGTTCTTCTTCCTGGCCTTCGCCGGCACCGCGGTGAGCTGGCTGCACCTCGCCGGGGGCGACCTCTCCTTCAAGGCGGCGATGGCGGTGCTGCTGCTGGCACCTTACCGGGTGCTGTTGCCCCACCTGCAGACCTGGGCGCCGGCGCCCACGCGCTGAGCAAGGGACGCAGCCATGAACAAGGCCTTCGTGCGCGAGGGCGAGGGCGGCGATGACGACGAAGACGACGCACCCGCAGCCTCGCCACTGCCACCGGGCACGCGCAACTACCTGACCCCGCGGGGCTACCGGGCACTGCGCGACGAGTTGATGGCGCTGCTGGACGACGAGCGCCCCAGGATCGTCGAGACTGTGTCCTGGGCCGCGAAGAATGGCGACCGCAGCGAGAACGGCGACTACCTCTACGGCAAGAAGCGCCTGCGCGAGATCGACCGCCGCATCCGCTTCCTCACTCGGCGCCTGGACATCGCCGAAGTCGTCGACCCGAGCGTGCATCACGGCAGCGACCAGGTCTTCTTCGGTGCCGCCGTCACCTACGCCAGTGCCGGGGGCCAGGAGCGTACGGTGACGATCAAGGGCGTCGACGAGGCCGACAGCCTGCGCGGCGAGGTGAGCTGGGTGAGCCCGATCGCGCGCGCGCTGCTGAAGGCATACGCAGGCGACCGGGTCGCGCTGCAGACGCCCGGCGGCGTCGAGACCGTCGAGGTACTGGCCGTGCGCTACCCCGCGCCAGGGGCGGATCTCACGGCTTGATGCGCCATACGCGCAGCACGGCCGGGTTGCGGCGCAGTGCGCGCAGCACGTCGGCCAGGTGCAGGCGGTCGCGCACGCTCAGCAGCAGGCGCAACTCGGCGGTCTCCAGCCCCGTCTCGGTGCCCATGTCGAGGTGGCGGATGTCGGCCTCGGCGGCCGCAATCGCCGACGCGACCTGCGCCAGCGCCCCCTTGGTGTTGCGTACCAGGGCCATGACGCCGGTCTCGAAGCTGCGTGTGAGTTCCTCGGCCCACTCGACCTTCATCCAGCGCTCGCTGTCGCGCTCGTGCAGGCGCCGGCCCGTGCGGCACTCGGCCGTGTGCACGACCAGGCCCTCGCCGCGGCCAAGGTAGCCGACGATCGCATCGCCGGGGATGGGCCGGCAGCATGGTGCGAGCTGGACCGACGCGCCCTCGGTGCCGTCGACGAAGACCACGCTCTGCGTGGGTACCGCGTCGTCGATCGCGTAGCGGCCCAGCGTCAGCGTGACGGCGTCCGGCCGCGAGCCGCGCTCGCGCATGAGCTGGGCCAGGCGCTTGGCGACGATGACGGCGATCTTGCGACCCAGGCCGATGTCGATCATCAGGTCGCCGCGATGGCGGTTGCCGCTCCAGCGTGTGAGCTGCTGCCAAAGCGACGCGGCGTCGGTGTCGGCCGGGTCGATGGAGGGCATCTTCAGCCCTTCGGCGCGCAGCGCCTGGGTGAGCATCTTCTCGCCCATCGCGTGCGACTCGTCCTGCTCCATGTTCTTCAGGTAATGGCGGATCTTGGAGCGTGCGCGCCCGGTGCGTACGCTGCCCAGCCACGCCGGGTTGGGTCGCGCACCGGGGGCGGTGATGACTTCGACCACGTCACCGCTGTGCAGTTCGGTGCGCAGCGCCACCGACTCGCCATTGATCTTGGCGGCCACCGTGTGGTCGCCGACGTCGGAGTGGATGGCGTAGGCGAAATCCACCGGTGTCGCCCCGCGCGGCAGCGCGAGGATCTTGCTCTTGGGCGTGAACACGTAGACCGCGTCGGCGTAGAGGTCGATCTTCACGTGCTCGAGGAACTCGGCGGCATCGCGCGTCTCGTCCTGGATGTCGACCAGGCTCTGCAGCCACAGCGCGCCCATCTGCTGCGGGTCGGCCGTCCTGCTGCCCTTGCCCTCCTTGCCTTCACGGCCCTTGTCACCGCTCTTGTAGAGCCAGTGCGCCGCGATGCCCTTCTCGGCCACCGCATGCATGGCTTCGGTGCGCAGCTGGAACTCGACCGAAGTGCCAAGCGGGCTCACCAGCGTGGTGTGCAGCGACTGGTAGCCATTGGCCTTGGGGATGGCGATGTAGTCCTTGAAGCGCCCTGGTACCGGTTTGTAGAGCTGGTGCAGCACGCCCAGTGCCAGGTAGCACTCGGGTAGCGAGGGCACGACGATGCGAAAGCCGAAGAGGTCGCTGACCTCGGCGAACCCGGCGTGCTTCTCGCGCATCTTGCGGTAGATGCTGTAGATCGTCTTCTCGCGACCCGAGATGCGGATGCGGATCTTCTGCGTGGCGAAGGCGCGCTCGACCTCGCGCTGAACCCGCTCAACGATGTTGCGCCGTGTGCCGCGCGCGCGTCCCAGGGCCTTGCCGAGCACCGCGTGGCGCCAGGGGTAGAGGTGCTCGAAGGAGAGCTCCTGCAATTCGAGGAAGGTCTGGTTCAGGCCCAGCCGGTGGGCAATCGGTGCGTAGATTTCCAGCGTTTCGCGTGCGATGCGGTGGCGCTTGTCGGGTGGCATCGCGCCCATCGTGCGCATGTTGTGCAGGCGGTCGGCGAGCTTGACGAGGATGACGCGCACGTCGCGCGCCATGGCCAGCAGCATCTTGCGGAAGGACTCGGCCTGGTTCTCCTCGCGGGTGTTGAACTGCAGCTTGTCGAGCTTGGTCAGTCCGTCGACGAGATCCGCGGTGGGTGCGCCCAGCCGCTCGACGATCTGCGGCTTGTCGACGTTGCAGTCCTCCATGGCGTCGTGCATCAGCGCGGCCATCACCGCCTGCACGTCCAGCCGCCAGTCGGCCACCAGCCCGGCCACCGCCAATGGGTGCGTGATGTAGGGCTCGCCGCTGTGGCGGGTCTGCCCGAGATGCGCTTGATCAGCGAACTTGAAGGCCTCGCGCACCTGGCGCTGGTCGGCCTTGGAGAGATAACCCAGTTTCTCGCTGAGGGCCGCGAAGGTGGTGACGTTGGCCGCGGGTGTTGCATCCAGCGCCGGCGCATGCGTGATGCGTCCCAGGCCCTGCAGGGCACTGGGCAGCAGTTCGGCAGCGAGAGAGCGGATCCCCATGGGCCGAATTTAAGTCATCCGCCCCGGTTTGCCCGGCCTTGCAGGTATTGCTGCGGGCTGCCGCAATGCAAAAGGCGCCCGTAGGCGCCCTGGGACAGGACCGCGTGCGCCTGCGGGCGCCGCGGGCAACTCAGATCGGAACCTTGCGCAGCATCTCCAGCCCGATGTGGCCGGCCGCGATCTCGCGCAGCGCGGTCACGCCGGGCTTGTTGCGTGCCTCGATCTTGGGCGCGTGACCCTGGCTCAGCATGCGCGCACGGTAGGTTGCGGCCAGCACGAGCTGGAAGCGGTTGGGGATCTTCTCGAGGCAGTCTTCGACGGTGATGCGGGCCATGCGGGCGTCCTCGCGGCGTGCGTGTCGGGTGGTGGGGATCGGCCGGGCTGCGGGTGCGATCTTCAGATCAGGTCCAGGGCGGCAAAGACCTGGGAGCGGTTGCGCAACTGGGCGGCGTACTTCAGGCGCTGCGAGTGGACCACGGTCTTGAGGTCAAAGAGCGCCGTCTCGAACAAGCTGTTGATGATAACAAAGTCGAAGTGGCGCGCCTGTGCGACCTCGAGCCGTGCGTTGGCCATGCGCTGCTCGATCACCTCGGAGCCGTCCTCGCCGCGGCGCAGCAGGCGTTGGCGCAACTCGCCCCAGCTCGGCGGCAGAATGAATATCAGCACGGCGTGTGCGAAGAGCTGCTTGATCTGCAGCGCGCCCTGCCAGTCGATCTCGAGCACCACGTCCTCGCCGCCTTGCAGTCGGTTCTCGATGGCTCGCCGACTGGTGCCGTAGAGCTTGCCGTGCACCTGCGCCCACTCGAAGAACTCGCCGCGCCCGGCCATGGCGCGAAATTCGGGCTCGGCGATGAACCAGTATTCGCGTCCGTCGAGCTCCTGGCCGCGCGGCTCGCGCGTCGTGTGCGAAACCGACACTGCCAGATGCGAGTCCAGCTCGAGGAGCGCCTTGACGAGGCTGGACTTGCCGGTGCCACTGGGGGCCGAGACGCAGAAGAGGTTGCCGGGAGTCTCCATCCGCCGACATTCTAGAAG
>JADZCL010000340.1 GCA_020851615.1 Rubrivivax sp. | reverse complement strand
TCGTCACCTTGTCCGCCACCCCCAGCTCTGCCGTAGCCTCGTAGAACGACGTCATCGCTTCGCTGACCTTCTTGAGCAGGCCCGGCTGCTCCTCCACCAGCCGATCGTGGTGGTCAAAACCACCAAGCGACACCAGGAAAACCTGGCGCTTACTCCCCAGCGTGGTACGGGCGGCGATGATGCGGGCAACGATGCGCAGCTCTGCCGCCAGGGAATTGCCTTCCGGGAAGGGGGTACTCACGTTCACGCCGTTGAGCGCCGATCGCAGCGTCACCTCGGCCTCGATCGAGCGGCGCGTGATGCGGTTGTATTCATTTTCCAGCACATGCTGGCGGCCTTCACCCAACAGCGCACGCAGGCGCTCACCCACGATGGCTTGGTTGGCATTGCCACGGGCGCCGTGCGGGCCATTGAGGATGGCGTCGATGAACACCGGCCCATCCCGGCTTACTTGGTACTGGATACTTTGCTGCCCCGCCAAGAACACCGCATTGCCGCTGGCCGAGATACAGGTGAACAGTGACTGACCGTTGTTGGACAGCGCCAGGTCCCCAATGCATCCGCCCCAGCCGATGGACGCACCTTCGGTGCCCTGTGACTGCCAGACCGACTGCTGGTCGTTGTGCGACATGAGCTGTGGCGGCAGCGGGTACAGGGCACGGTCGGGGCTGAAGTACTGCTCGCGCGTGATGGGCCGCACCAACGGCCCGACGTTCAGCAGCACTCCAGCCTGCCCGGCGTTGAACAAATCTGCCAATCTACCCATCTGCGGATGCAACGCAAACTCAAGCCCGCCCGGCAAGGCTCTGGCAGGCTGCAGCCGCGTGTTTTCGAGGGCTGCACGGTCGATAGCCAGCCCCGCAGGACCAGGCCCTGCCTGCCGGATGGCGCGATAACGTTGCCAACTCGGCCCATCGTAAGCCACCACCGTGTTGGCATGATCATTGCCGCCATAGAGAAACACGCACACCAGGGCTTTGTAGTCGCTGGCCGTGAAGGCCGCTGCCTCACCGATCGCGGCCAAGTTAAGACCCAATGGAGTGGCTGCACCCACAGCGGCCAATTGGCCCGCGCGGCGCAGGAAAGCGCGGCGGTGCAGTGGCATGGAGTCGATCAGGTGCATGGGGGCCTTGCTTTCGAGCACTTCACTTCTGCACGATGTATTCGACGCAGCCCATCACCAGCGTGACCGCCGCGATGGTGCGCCAGCGCCGCGCCGCACTGGTGTTGGGATCGGAAAGATCCTGCGGCATCCACGTACCCAGCTCCAAGATATCCACCAAACGCTGCATCGTTGCGTCGGATATTTGCCCCGCCGCCAGTAGCAGGTTAAGCCGCCGCACCAGTGCCCGCGCATCGTGGGCAATGGCCTGCTCCTGCCCAAAATCTGCGTGCCAATCGCACCACGGAAACTGCTCAGGATCGGAGGTGATGAGATTCAAGTCGTCAATGGCGTTGATCCACTGGCTCACACTGGACTCGTTGAGGATCTGGAACTCCGGCGCCGTGGCTCCCGTTGCAGCCATCGCCGTGCCCGGCGGTACATAGCCCGGGCGGAACCAGTTGAACACCGAGGGCGGCACGAAGGCCCGCTGCCCATACCATTGGCGAGCCTCCCCATAGGGCATGGGCCAGTAGCCCCAGTCGCCGCTACGCGAACGCACGCCGAAGGTGTGCAGCCACTGGAGTACGCGCACCATGGGCTCGCGGACCTTGCCGTGCGTGGTTGATTGCAGCGTGGCCGCACCACGCGCCTCCTCGTCGAGCAAGATGGCGCGCCACACGGCCTTGAGGTCACCGCGCACACCCGCGCCGTTGTCATTGAAGGCCGCGGCCACGCGCGCGACATAAGCCGGGCTCGGGTTGCTGCTGACCAGCCGCTGGATCATCTGACGACCAAAGAAGGGCCCGACATTGGGATGCTGAAACAGGATATCCAGCGCAGTCTTCAGGCGCTGCACACCGTCACTGCCCGCCGCAATGGTTCGACCCAGCACCATCGAAGCGCGCGTCGAGTGCTTGGCTGCGTTGAACACCATGGCCCGGCGCGTGTACTCGGGATAAGGTCGCCCGTTGTTGGTTGCCGGGGCAATAAAGCGCCGCCCGTCGTCCCACCAGTCCCAGCCCGTGAAGATGCGCGCAAGCTGCGTCACGTCGTCCTGCGTGTAAGTAGGCAGCGGCTGGCCGTTGGGGCCACGCTGGGGCGTGCCGTCCAGGTTCAGTCGCACCAGGCCGATGGTGAAGAGCTGCATGACCTCGCGCGCATAGTTCTCGTCGGGCACGCGACCGATAGTCGGGTCTTCCTTCAGATTACCCCTGGTATTGAGCCAGGCGCCCATCGTCGGGTTCAGCGTCATCGCTTCCAGCAGATCACGGAAATTCCCAAAAGCGTGGTCCTGCAGTTGGTCCCAATAGTGCGCCATGCCCATGCCGGTCCAGGGCATTTGGGCCACCAACGCCGAGACCACAAAAAACTCCGACATGGCCAGCGCCATGCGCTGGCGCACCGGGTCGGTGGCTGTAGCAACCTCTTTGGCCAGCACAGCCTCGGCCAACGGCCCACCAACGTCGTATAGCGCCCGATCGTCGACCGTTGCATAGCCATGGGCCTGCATCCAATCCCATGAACGCTGGCCGCGCGGCTGCGCCATTTGCTCATCCAGCCAGCCCGCATAGCCCTTGCCGCGCACGGCGGCAATGTCAGCATCTCTGGCGCCAAACGTCGCTTGGTGCAGAAAGCGCGCTGCCGCCTCGTCGCTGTTCACGCTGCCGCCAGCTGCAAAGACGGCATCGGCAAAGTCCGCTATTACACCAACCTGAGCCAGAATCCCACCCGATATCGGCCCAAGTACCAGCACCGCACTATTTCCTTGTACTCCCAAGTAGTTGCCGGTGGGCGGGTAATAGCGGTAAACAATATCGTCGAGGTACTGATTGCCTTGGTGGCCAGGGAACCATTGGGGGAACTGGACTTCGCCCCAATCCAGTAATTCATCCACTGTAGGCAGCCGGGCCGCCACAAGGCGCACGCTGCGCGCGCCTGCAACCCTCAACAGGCCGGGCATTGCTACCGCAGCTTCGGTATTGCGCAACGCTTCGGGTGGATCGCCGCCGCCCCCACAGGCCGCCAGCAGCGCGACAGAGGAAAGGGCCGCGAGGGCCGCAGCTCTGGCCTGGGGAAGGGGTTCACCAGTTTCGGTGTTGTATTCAGCCAGTTCGGCCCTGTCCGTGGAGTACATGCAGAGCCCATTCTGAACTTTGTGGAAAGGCGTCGCAGGGGTGGCGCTTCGCGGCCAAGCCCGCGCTTTTTTACCCGATGCTTGTGACATTGACAAGCGTCAAGCGCTCGGCGCCACAACCTCCAGGTACTCTGCCCGGTCGTCGAGGTCAAGCGCGCCACCCCGGCACCCGACATCAGTCGCACCATCCCGCGGCCCTGTCTTGACGCCGCGGATGCGGCACGGCCATCCTTGCTTCCTGGCCGGCTCTGGTCCTTCAGCCGCCCGGCACCGGGAAGTAGGCCGGGTCGAGCATCAGCGTCTGCCCGACAATGCCGACGATCTCGACGGTATTCAGATCGAGCGTCGTCACCATCTCGACCAGACCGGCCTGGGTGTACGTGCCGTCGCGCACGAGGCCAACGTAAGCGCCGAGGGCATCGAGCGGAATCGGTGTACCAACGATGGTTGCCCACAGGTGCGCAACCAGCACCTCGTCGGACACGCCAGGCGCGTACTCGTTGATCATTGCCTGCGCGAGCGCGCTGAGGCTGCCGACGCGATCGAGCTGCGCCGTCCAGCGGCTGAGCAGCGCGGTATCTGGGGCGGCGTTGAAGGCTGCGTTGAGCATCGCGTAGGTCAGATAGGTGTTGCCGCCGGGCGACGTGTCGCGCGCCATCACGAGGTCGCTGAACTGCAAGCGCTCGACCCCCAGCAAGGTGTCGCTGCCGTCGGCGGCGCTGCTGACGGTGCGCGAGACATCGCCCCCGGCAATCGTGTAGGCGGCCGCCGGTCCGCTGAAGACGACCGTATCGGCGCCGCCCTTGCCGTCGAAGAGGTTGTTTGCTGCCGTGCCGCGCAGAACGTTGTTGCCGTCGTTGCCGAGCGCGTTCAACGCGCCGCCGGTCAGCACCAGGTTCTCGACCTGGTCGGGCAGCGTGTAGCTGATGCTCGAGATCACGGTGTCGATCCCGCCGCCCGGGCTTTCGGCAATGCGGTCGAGCGCACCGGTCACGAGGTAGCGGTCGTTGCTGATGCCATGGCTCAGCACACGGCTGGCACCATCGTTGTCGATGATGGTCACAGCGCTGTAGCGCTGCGCGACGGCGGCGTTGACGGGCGTGTTCATGTCCAGCGTGTAGCTCTCGTCGCTCTCGCTGCTGGTGTCGTCGACGAGCAGGTTGCTCAGCCGCTTGGTCGTCTCGCCGGGCGCGAAGATCACGGTGCCCGAATAGGTGTCGAAATCAGGCGTGTAGCCGCCGTAGACCGCGGTCCCGTTGTCAAAGCCGAAGTTGACACGCACCTCGTTCGTCGACGGCGCCGCCAACTGCACGGCGAAGTCGGTGCGGCCATCTCCTTCGCTGACGACCACGGGCCGGGCGCTGATCAGCGGCCGGCTGACCGCGCTGCCGTCGCTACGCCCGATCAGCGCAGCGCCGATGGCGTCCCCCAGTGTCGCCCCGTCGGGGCTGGACAGCAGCAACTGGAAGAACTCATCGCTTTCTGTCAGCGCGTCGTCGATGACGTCGATCAGCACCGTTTTCAGCGTTTGTCCGGGCTGGAAGCTCAGGGTGCCACTGGCCGCGCGGTAGTCGCTGCCGGC
>JADZCL010000339.1 GCA_020851615.1 Rubrivivax sp. | reverse complement strand
TCGACCAGGCGTTGTGCCTCCTTGTCGCCGCCGGCCTTGGCCACCTTGGTGTAGCGCGTGAGGCTCTTCTCGACGGTGGCCAGGTCGGCCAGGCAGAGCTCGGTCTGGATGACCTCGATGTCGGCCACCGGGTCGACGCGACCGGCGACGTGGATCACGTTATCGTCCTCGAAGCAGCGCACGACGTTCACGATCGCGTCGGTCTCGCGGATGTGGCTCAGGAACTGGTTGCCAAGCCCCTCGCCCTGGCTGGCTCCGGCGACCAGCCCGGCGATGTCGACGAACTCGACGATGGCCGGCACGACGCGCTCGGGCTTGACGATGGCCGCCAGTGCCGCCAGGCGCGGATCGGGCAGTTCGACCACGCCGACGTTGGGCTCGATCGTGCAGAACGGGTAGTTCTCGGCGGCGATGCCGGCCTGGGTCAGGGCATTGAAGAGGGTGGACTTGCCGACATTGGGCAGGCCCACGATGCCGCACTTGAGGCTCATGGGAGTTGGGGCGCAGTGCGCTCGGATCGGGGCGTCGATTGTCCTACAGCGCTTCGCGGCGGCGCGGGGACGTCCGGGGTGAGGACCGGGGTTGCTGCGGTCCCGCAAACCCTATCATCGGCTCCACGCCATCGACTGGCAATGCGAGAGCAACATGAACGACCGAGTCACGCTACGGCCTGCTGTGCCGCCGACGCGAGAGCTCGAGGATTTCTCGGGCCGCGTCACCCAGATCCGCGCGCCGGCCACGGCGCAGCTGGAGCTGCGCAACCAGGTGCCCAACCTGGGTCCCTATCGCATGGGCGAATCGACCTACTACAACCTGCAGGTCTACCCTGGCCCGCTGCTGAAGGTGGTGAGTGGGCCCGCTCAGGGCGCCAGGCTCGACACCAGCGCCTGAGCGCGCTGCCCGCTGCGCAGCACACGGTCGACGCCGTCCACGATCACCGCATTCATGCCGAAGGTGATGCCGCCATTCATGCGCGCATCGGTGCGGTAGCCCGCCAGCGTCTGCCCGGGCTCGGTCCCGCGCACGCCGGTGGCGGGGTCGATGTTGGGGATCGGGCAGCGCACGCAGGGCTTGACCAGGCGGATGTGCACCGGGCCGGCCTCGGCCTCGATGCGGATGTCGCCGATGCGGTCCTCGTCGTGCGGCTGCAGGCCATCCAGCCAGAGGTTGGCGCGGAAGCGCTCGGGGCCCACGGCGGCCACGCCCTGCGCAGCCAGGCGCCCGTTGAGCGCAGCCAGCGACGCCGTCGACGCCACCAGCAGCGGGAAGCCGTCGGCGAATGCCACCTCGGCCTGGACCTCGCCGCACCAGTGCGGGTCGGCGAGCCGGCGCTGCTCGGGATCGAAGCGCACCAGCCGCACCGGCGAGCCCAGAAAGTCGCTGAACCACTGCGCTGCCAGCGCGCCCATGTCGTAGGCGGCAACCTCGTCACGCCAGACCTGCGCTCGCGCCGGCGCCTCGACCTGGTCCAGATGCACATGCAGCGCCAGCATGCCCGGTGCGCGCAGCACCATGTCGTCCTGGCGCAGGCGGATCTGCACCAGGGCCAGCCGCGGCCACTGGCGCTGTGTCAACATGCGTCCCTGGTCGTCGACCACCATCCAGGCGCGGTCGAGTTGCAGACCGGTCTCGATCAGCAGCGCCTCGTCCACCGGCACGGCGGCGCAGGACTTGATCGGATGCAGGTTCAGGGCGGCCAGGGTGCATTCGATGCGTTCGGTCACGGCAACTGGCCCGACGTGCGGGCGGCAATGGGCTCGCAGTCATTGTGCCTGGGGCCGCTCCCTACAATCCCGCAGATGGCGGTCTTCGATGTCTGCGTGCGCGGTTCCGGTCCGGTGGCCATGGCGGCGGCGCTTGCGTTGGCGCGCCTGGGGCTGGCGGTGGCCTGGACGGGGCAGCGCGGTGCGCCTGCGGCCGGCGACGTGCGCACCTACGCCTTGAATGCGGCGTCGGCGCGCCTGCTGGCCACGCTCAAGATCTGGGACAGCCTGCCTGCCGATGCGCGCACGCCGATGTTCGACATCCGCGTCGAGGGTGACCGTGCCGATGCGGCGCTGCAGTTCTCGTCCTTCAGCCATGCGGGCGAACCCCTCGGCTGGCTCGTCGACGCCGCTGAACTGGAGGCCGGCCTGGCCGCTGCGCTGCGCTTTGCCCCGCACGTCAGCCAGGTTGCCGACGGTGCGGATGCCGCGCTGCAGGTGCTGGCCGAAGGCCACGCCAGCGCCGCCCGCGCGCGTCTGGCCGTGCCGATGGAGGTCCACGCCTACGGCCAGCACGGCCTGGCCGCCCGCGTCGTGGCCGACCGCGGCCATGCCGGGCAGGCGCGGCAATGGTTCGGCGCGCCCGACGTGCTGGCGCTCCTGCCTTTCGATCGGCCCGACGCCGGCTGTTCCTATGGCCTGGTCTGGTCGCTGCCCGATGCGCGCGCACAGGCCTTGCAGACCTGCGATACGGCCACGTTCGAGGCCGAGCTGCAGGCGGCCACCGGCGGTGCCGCCGGCACGCTGCGCCTGGCCAGTGCGCGCAGCAGCTGGCCGCTGGTGCTGGCCCAGGCCCAGGCGGTTTGCGGACCGGGCTGGGTTCTGCTGGGTGATGCCGCGCACCGTGTCCACCCGCTGGCCGGCCAGGGCCTGAACCTGGGTCTGGCCGACGTCACCGTGCTGGCCGATCTGCTTGCCGCACGCGCGGCCCGCGAACCCTGGCGCGCGCTCGGTGATGAGAAGCTCCTGCGCCGCTACGCGCGGGCGCGGCTGCTGCCGACGCAGGCCATGGGCCTGGTCACCGACGGCCTGCAACGGCTCTTTGCCCATCCAAGCCCGCTGGCGCGGGAACTTCGCAATCGCGGCCTCGATCTGGTCGATCACCTGCCGCTGCTCAAGCGCGCGCTGGTGCGCCAGGCGATGGGAACCTGAACACCGTCTGCGGAGATTCGACCATGTCCTCGCACTTCCCGATCCGGACCACCCTGCCGCTGCTGCTGGCCTGCCTGGGCCTGGCATCGGCGCCCCAACTGCACGCCCAGGCTGCACCCCAAACCCAGGCGCAGACGCCAGCACCGGGCGGTGCCGTTGCGCCGGCGCTGGAAGCGGCGCTGCGCAAGAACCTTGCAGAGCGCATCCAGAGCCTGCCCAAGATCGACGAGGTCGCGCGCACGCCGATTGCCGGGCTGTACGAGATCCGCATCGGCCATGATCTCTACTACACCGACGAGAAGGGCGAGTACCTGATCGTCCAGGGCTCGATCATCGACACCCGCACGCGCACCAACCTGACCGAGGCGCGCATCGACAAGCTGACCGCCGTCGCCTGGGACGCGCTGCCGCTGAAGGACGCCCTGGTCATCAAGCAGGGCAACGGGCAGCGCAAGCTGGCCGTGTTCGTGGACCCGAACTGCGGCTACTGCAAGCGCTTCGAGCGCGACCTGGTGGCGATCAAGGACGTCACCGTCTACGCCTTCCTCTACCCCATCCTCGGCGCCGACTCGCAGACCAAGGCGCGCGACGTCTGGTGCGCCAAGGACCCGGGCAAGACCTGGCGCGCCTGGATGCTGGATGGCGCCGTGCCGGCCAAGACCATGGGCCGCTGCGACACGGCTGCGCTCGAGCGCAACATCGAGTTCGGGCGCAAGTACCGCGTGCAGGGCACGCCGGCGCTGTTCTTCGAGGACGGCACGCGCAAGCCCGGGGCCTTGCCTGGCGCCGAGGTCGAGCGGCTCCTCGCCGCGGCCGCACGCAAGGGTTGACCGCGGCGCGTCGTGCCGGCGCAGCCGCCCCGCGGATGACCCGCCGCGGCGCGCTCACGGCCTGGCTGCTGCCGGTGGTGTTCGTGCACCTGTTGCTGGCCAACGGGTTGGCCGGGCAGTTGGCAGCGCTCGAGGGCGCCGGCACCGGGCGCGGCCTGCAGCGCCTGCAGGCTGAATTCGTCGCCGAGCTCATCCCGGCAGCCCCGGCGCAGCTGGCGCCGCGCCCGCTGCCGCGACGAAGCGCTGCGCAGGCGGCCGCCGCACCGCCGGCACCGCCGGCATCAGCAGCCTCGGCGGCGTCAGCAGCACCGGCGGCCTCGGCGACTGACCCGCCCCAACTGCCATCGGCAGAACCCACCCAGATCGCCGCCGTCGAACCGGAGCTCCTCGCGGATCCGCCAGTCGCCGCTGGCGCACCGCCGCCCGCGGCCGAGACGGCGACCGCCGACGCCCCCGTGCCGGCAGCGGCTGCCGCGGCGTCCGAGCCGGAGTCCGCGCCGGCGCGGTCCGCCCTCGAGTGGCCGCTCTCGACGCGGCTGGACTATCGCCTCACCGGCAACTACCGCGGCCCGGTCGATGGACAGGCCAGCGTGCAGTGGCTGCTGCAGGGCACGCACTACCAGGTGCACGTGGAGGTCAGCGTCGGCCCCTCGTTTGCGCCGCTGCTCTCGCGGCGCATGTCCAGCGACGGGGTGATTGGCGATGCGGGACTGTCACCCCGCCGCTATGAGGAGGAGACGCGTGTGGCGCTGCGCGCGCCGCGGCGGCTGGACGTCGAGCTGGGCGTCGACAGCGTCCGCCTCGCCACCGGCGAGGTGCTGCAGCGCCCGCCTGGTGTTCAGGATGCGGCCAGCCAGTTCGTGCAACTCACGTGGCTCTTTACGACGCAGCCGCAGCGGCTGCGTCGCGGTGAATCCGTCCCGCTCACGCTGGCGCTGCCCCGCCGGGTCGACCCCTGGATCTACGACGTGCTGGAGCACGAGACGCTGGCCACCCCGGCGGGCGCGTTCGAGGTCGTGCACGTGCAGCCGCGCCGCCCGGCGCGCCCGAGCACCGAGCTGAGTGCCGAGGTCTGGCTGGCGCCGCGCCTGCAATTCCTGCCGGTCCGCATCCGCATCCGCCAGGACGAGGAGACCTGGATCGACCTGCTCCTGCAGCGCCTGCCGCGCCAGACGGCGGCTCCCGCCGCCCCGGCTGCAGCAGCGGCGTCGGACGCGCGTTGACACCGCCGGCATCCGTATAGTGCGCTCCATTCCCGCGACGGAGAAACCCGCATGACCGAGCCCCTCATCCTCACCGAGATCCACGGCGATGGCGCGCGCCGCACCGCGCTCATCCGCATCAACCGGCCCAAGCAGCTCAATGCGCTCAACGATGCGCTGATGGTCGAGATGGGCCAGGCGCTCATCGCCTTCGATCGCGACGACGGCATCGGCTGCATCGTCATCACCGGCAACGACAAGGCCTTTGCCGCCGGCGCCGACATCGCGGCGATGGCCGAGTACGACTACATGCACGTCCACCAGACCGAATACATCACGCGCAACTGGGAGACCATCCTGCAGGTGCGCAAGCCGGTCATCGCCGCGGTCGCCGGCTTTGCGCTGGGCGGCGGCTGCGAGCTGGCGATGATGTGCGACTTCATCATCGCGGCCGACAACGCGCGCTTCGGCCAGCCCGAGATCAAGCTCGGCGTCATCCCCGGTGCCGGCGGCACGCAGCGCCTGCCGCGCGCGGTGGGCAAGGCCAAGACGATGGACCTGGTGCTTACCGGCCGCATGATGGACGTGCAGGAGGCCGAGCGCTCGGGGCTGGTCTCGCGCATCGTGCCGCTGGACAAGCTGCTGGAGGAGGCGCTTGCCGCGGGCGCTGCGATCTGCGGCTTCAGCGGCCCGAGCCTGGCGCTGGCCAAGTCCTGCGTCAACAAGGCCTTCGAAGGCAGCCTGCACGAGGGCATCGACCACGAGCGGCGCATCTTCCACTCGCTCTTTGCCACCGAGGACCAGAAGGAGGGCATGGCGGCCTTCCTGGCCAAGCGCGCGCCGGCGTTCCGCCAGCGCTGAGCCGCGCTGCGTCAGTGATCTTCAGGCTTCCCGGCGCAGCGCCGGGAAGAGGATCACATCGCGGATGCTGGCACTGTCGGTCAGCAGCATGACGAGCCGGTCGATGCCGATGCCGCAGCCCGCGGCCGGCGGCATGCCG
>JADZCL010000338.1 GCA_020851615.1 Rubrivivax sp. | reverse complement strand
GCGCTCGGCGTGCAATCGGTCTGGGCGATTGCCCTGCCGCAGGTGGTGTTCGCAATCGGCCACGGCGTGCACCAGCCGGTGAGTCAGGCCGCGGCGGTCGGCCCCTTCCCGCAACAGGCGGGCACGGCCTCGGCGCTGGCGGGGTCGATGCTCGCCGCGATGGCCTTCGCCATCGGCCTGTGGCTGGGCGTGGCAATGGATGGCACGGTACGCCCGATGACCTATGGCATCGGCTTCTGGTCCGTCGTCATCGCCACGGTGGCCTGGACGCTCGTGCGGCGACTCGGGCGTGCATGACTGCGGCGTGACGCGGCGAGGACCCGGGCCCGCGCTGCAGGGCCTGTGCCTGGCCGGCCCCACGGCCACAGGCAAGACCGCCCTGGCGCTGGCGCTGGCACGCCGCCTGGCCACGCTCCAGCCCGTCGAGATCATCAGCGTCGATTCGGCGCTGGTCTATCGCGGCCTGGACATCGGCACCGCCAAACCAGGCATGGCCGAGCGCGCGGAGGTCCCGCACCACCTGATCGACATCCTGGAGCCGACCGCGGCCTACTCGGCCGCACGCTTCGTCGCCGACGCCACGCGACTGGCTGCCGAGATCCGCGCGCGCGGAAACCTGCCGCTGCTGGTGGGCGGGACGATGCTGTACTTCAAGGCCTTGCGCGAGGGGATCGACGCCATGCCCGCGGCCGACCCGGCCCTGCGGCGCACCCTGGAGGAGCGTGCGGCAGCGCTGGGCTGGCCCGCCCTGCACGCCGAGCTCGCGCGCCTGGACCCGGTGAGCGCAGCACGGCTGGCGCCGCATGACGCGCAGCGCATCCAGCGTGCGCTCGAAGTGCACATGCAGAGCGGACGCCCGCTTTCTGCCTGGCAACACGGCCAGCGTGCCGCGGATGGCCAAGCCTGGCCGCTGGTTGCGCTGGAGCCCACCGCACGCGCGTGGCTGCATGCACGCATCGCCGCGCGCTTTGCAGCGATGCTCGATGCCGGGTTGCTGGATGAAGTGCGCCGCCTGCGCGCACACGGCGACCTGCACGCCGAGCTGCCGGCGATGCGCTGCGTAGGCTATCGGCAGGCCTGGGCAGCGCTGGAGACGGGGCAGACGGGCGATCTCCTGGAGCGCGGCATCGCCGCCACCCGCCAGCTCGCCAAGCGCCAGCTCACCTGGCTGCGTGGGATGCCGCGCACCATCATTGCCTGCGATGCGCCGGATGCCCTCGCCACCGGCTGCGCCACCCTGCAGCGTCTGGCCGCGCTCTGACGGCGGCCGAGGCGTCCGCCTGGCCCAACGCTCACGATCCCGCGGCCTGGTTGTCGCCGACCGAGGGCCCGCGCCAGCCTTGCGGCAGGCGACGCCGGTCGACCGGCACGGCGCGCACGCAGTTGCCGCCAGCCTGGCGCGCGGCGCCCAGCGCCGCCTCGGCGTCCTCGAGCACCGCCTGCAGCGACAGGTGGGCCGGCCGCATCAAGACCACGCCGACGCTGACCGTGGCGCGCAGGCGCTGCTCACGGCCGGTGAGCTCGATCTGCTCGACGCGCTCCCGGACGCGCTCGGCCACATCCAGCGCCCCCAGGGCATCCGCGTGCGCGACGAAGACGGCGATCTGCCCAGGACCAAAGCGCGCCAGCGCATCGACCCCACGCAGCGTGCCCTGCGCGCTTGCGGCCACTTCACGCAGCAGCATCTCGCCCATCCCGGCACCGTGGTCTTCGGTGAGACGCCGAAAGCGGTCGACGTCGACCAGCAACAAGGCCGCGCCAACACCGTAGCGCCGCGAGCGGGCGAACTCGCGCTCGGCCAGCGCCATGAATTGCTCGCGCGCGCTGGCTGCATTTCCGGCATCAAGCGCCTGCGCGGCGTGTCCGATCGCCTGGGGGTCCGTCGGCTCACGCACCGCCAGCCCCAGCAGCAGCGCCAGCGGCAAGGCAGCGACCACGGCCGCGCCGATGGCTGCGGTCATCGGCGTCCACTCCATGCCGACGCCGAGTTCGAGCACGGCGAACGCCACCAGACTGCCTGCCAGCACGGCCACCACCGCCACCGCCGCCACATGCCAGGGGCGCAGCGCCCACGGGCCAGCCAGCCGCACCCGGTGCAGGTGCGGGCGCGGCGGGGAGGTCGGCTCGGGCAGGCGCGACATGACAGAAGACAACGGCGGAGGAGCCGGCGGCGCACAGGCACCGCCGTGGCAATTCAAGTACGGTATTCGACCACATTCGACCCGGTCTTGAGTACCGCCGCAAACACGGGGGGCGCGCCGAACGCCACGCCTGCCGAAATGGCGGCGCCAAGCGGTGCGGGCGCCACACAACCCGGGTTGCCACCGGGGTGCACGGCGCCCTGCCTACACTCCGGGCATGAACGCTCCTGCCCAGGTGGCCGCACCACCCCGCACAGCCGACCGCAGCGCCGACAAGCGCCCCGTGCGCGCCCTCACCGGTCTGCTGCCCTTCGTGCGCCCCTACCGCGGCCGGATCGCGCTGGCCGGGCTCTTCCTCGTGCTGGCTGCGCTCACCACCCTGGCCTTCCCGGTGGCGCTCAAGGCCCTGATCGACCACGGTCTCGTCGCCAGCGACCCCGGCGCGCGCGTGATGGCGCTGCGCGGTTACTTCCTCGCGCTGTTCGCGGTCGGTGCGGCGCTGGGCATCTTCTCGGCCGCCCGCTTCTACGCCGTCACCTGGCTGGGTGAGCGCATCACCGCCGACCTGCGCAACGCGGTCTACCGGCACGTGCTGCGCCAGAGCCCGGAATTCTTCGAGACCACGCGCACCGGCGAGGTCCTCTCGCGTCTGACTACCGACACCACGCTCGTGCAGACAGTGGTCGGCAGCAGTCTGAGCATGGGGCTGCGCAACACGGTCATGGGGGTGGGGGCATTGCTGGCGCTGATCGTCACCAATCCCTACGTGATGACACAGGTGCTGGGCATCCTGGTGCTGGTCGTGCTGCCCAGCCTGTACTTCGGCCGCCGCGTGCGCAAGCTCAGCCGTGCCAGCCAGGACCGCGTGGCCGACAGCAGCGCCATCGCTGCCGAGGTCCTGGCGGCTATTCCGGTGGTGCAGGGCTTCGTCCAGGAGCCACGCGAAGCAGCGCGCTTTGACGCCGCCACCGAGTCGGCCTTCGAGACCGCCCGCCGGCGCACCCGCGTGCGCGCGGTGCTGGTGGCCTTCATCATCAGCGCCACCTTCGGTGCCCTGCTGTGGGGCTTGTACCAGGGCACACAGGCGGTGATACGCGGCGACATCAGCGCCGGCCACCTCGGGCAGACCGTGGTCTTCGTGATCATCCTGGTCAGCTCGGTGGCGGTGCTCTCCGAGGTCTACGGCGACCTGCTGCGCGCTGCGGGCGCCACCGAGCGGCTGATGGAATTGCTCGCCGCGCAGAGCCCCGTGGCCGACCCACCGCAACCGCGGGCGCTGCCGCCGACGCAGGGCGGCTCGGCCGTGCAACTGCGCGCGGTGACCTTCCACTATCCATCGCGGCCGCAGACTGCAGCGCTCGCCGACTTCGATCTGACCGTGCGGCCAGGCGAGACAGTGGCCCTGGTCGGGCCCAGCGGGGCGGGCAAGAGCACAGTGCTGCAACTGCTGCTGCGCTTTTATGACACCGAGCGCGGCACCATCACGCTGGACGGCGTACCGGTGCACGAGACCTCGCTGGCGGCGCTGCGTTCGCGCATCGGCATCGTGCCGCAGGACAGCATGGTGTTCTCCACCAGCGCCCTGGAGAACATCCGCTACGGCCGCCCCGATGCGACCAACGAGGAGGTCTTCGCCGCCGCCCGCGCGGCCTTTGCCGACGAGTTCATCCGCGCGCTGCCCGAGGGCTACGCGAGTTTCCTGGGCGAGCGCGGCGTGCGCCTGTCGGGCGGCCAGCGCCAGCGCATCAGCATCGCCCGGGCGATCCTCAAGAACCCCCCCCTGTTGCTGCTGGACGAGGCCACCAGCGCGCTGGACGCCGAGAGCGAACGCATGGTGCAGGCCGCGCTCGAAGCCGCGATGAAGGATCGCAGCACCCTCGTCATCGCCCACCGCCTGGCCACCGTGCTACGCGCCGATCGCATCGTGGTGATGGAGGCCGGCCGCATCGTCGACCAGGGCACGCACGCCGAGCTGGTCGCCGGCGGCGGCCTGTATGCGCGGCTGGCGGCGATGCAGTTCGATGCGCCGCGCGCCTGACGGCCCGCGGCCGCAGGCGGCCAGGGTGCGCGTCGCCATAATCCGCCGCCGATGACTGCCTTGCCCGTGAACACCCCCGCACCCCGCCCCATCCGCCAGCAATACGAAGACCTGATGCGCCAGGTCCATCTGCACGGCCTCTGCAAGAGCGACCGCACCGGCACGGGCACCAAGAGCGTATTCGGCCACCAGATGCGCTTCGACCTGCGCGAGGGCTTTCCGCTGGTCACGACCAAGAAGGTGTACCTGAAGGCCGTGATCGTCGAACTGCTGTGGTTCCTGCAGGGCGGGCGCAACGTGCGCTGGCTGCAGGAGCGCGGCTGCACGATCTGGGACGAATGGGCCGGCCCCGATGGCGACCTGGGCCCCATCTACGGCGTGCAGTGGCGCAGCTGGCCGACCCCGGACGGCGGCCACATCGACCAGATCGAACAGCTTGTTGCGCAGATCAAGACAAACCCCGACAGCCGACGGCTGATCGTCAGTGCCTGGAACGTCGCCGACCTGCCGCAGATGGCACTCATGCCCTGCCACGCCCTCTTCCAGTTCCATGTCGCACAAGGGCGTCTGAGTTGCCAGCTCTACCAGCGCAGCGCCGACATCTTCCTGGGCGTGCCCTTCAACATCGCCAGCTATGCGTTGCTGACGCACATGCTGGCGCAGCAGTGCGGCCTGGGCGTGGGCGAGTTCATCTGGACCGGCGGCGACTGCCACATCTACAGCAACCATGAGGAGCAGGTGCGCACGCAGCTTGCGCGCGCGCCATACCCCTACCCGGTGCTGAACATCCGGCGTTGCCCGCCGTCGATCTTCGACTACACGCCGGACGACTTCGAGATGCTCGACTACCGGCACCACCCGCCGATCAAGGCGCCGGTGGCGGTATGAGCATCCTCACGCTGATCGCCGCGGTGGCACGCAACGGCATCATCGGCCAGGACAACAGCCTGCCGTGGAACCTGCCCGAGGACCAGCAGCATTTCCGTCGCACAACGCTGGGCGCGCCGGTCATCATGGGCCGCGCCACCTGGGACTCCCTGCCGCCACGGTTTCGACCCTTGCCGGGGCGGCGCAACATCGTGCTCACGCGGCAGTCCGACTGGCGCGCCGACGGGGCGCAACCGGCACACACGCTCGCGCAGGCGCTGGATGCGGCGGCGGATGCCCCTCGCGTGTTCGTGATCGGCGGGGCCGAGATCTACGCCCTGGCGCTGCCACGGGCGGACGAACTGGTGCTCACCGAGATCCAGCGCGACTTCGTCGGCGACAGTCACTTCCCCACCTGGCCGCGCGAGCAGTTCCGCGAGGTCCGACGCGAGCATCACCCCGCGCAGGCACCCGATGGATTCGCCTTCGACTTCGTGACCTACCGGCGACAGCAGGCCGACATATCCCCCGCCACCAAGAAAGCCACACCATGAATCTCGTCGATGCACTCGCAATGGCCGTC
>JADZCL010000337.1 GCA_020851615.1 Rubrivivax sp. | reverse complement strand
CGCCACCAGCTGGGACCTGTCGCGCAGCGCGTGCGGCATCGATGGCTGCTCGATCCCCGCGCACGCCGTGCCGCTGCGCCACCTGGCGCTGGCCTTTGCCCGCGTGGCCAGCGGCCAGGGCCTTGCCTCCGAACACGCGCGCGCGGCACGGCGGCTGCGCGAGGCGGTGGCCCGCGCGCCCTTCTTCACCAGCGGCAGCGGCAAGTTCGACACCCGCGTGATGGAGCATTTCGGCAACCGCGTGTACTGCAAGGTCGGCGCTGAGGGCGTCCACTGCGCGGCGCTGCCTGAACTGGGCCTGGGTATCGCCGTGAAGATGGACGACGGCAACACCTCGCGGGCCTGCGAAGTCGTGCTGGCGGCCTTGCTGCAGCAACTCCTGCCGCCTGCGGATGCCGACGCCAGCTTTCTGGCCACGCTGGCCGACCAGGCATTGCGCAATCGTCGCGACCTCGAAGTCGGCCGCCTGCAGGCGGCCCCGGCGCTCGCGGGGCGCTGAGCGAGTCTGCGCCCTCAGGGCAGGATACGCACCTCGACGCGGCGGGCCTCGCGCCCGTCACCACTGCCGGTCGTCGATTCGGGCTTGCGCAGCGCCAGGCGCGCCGCGTCGACGCCCGCGGCCTGCAAGGCGGCACGCACGGACTTGGCACGTTCCTTGGCCAGTTCGGCGTTGCGGGCGGGGTCGCCGCTGGCGTCGTGGAAGCCGGAGATGATCAGCGTACGCCCACCGGCGGCCGCGGCAGCGGACCTAATTGCATCCAGCACGGCGGCCGCGTCAGCCGGCAGCGCCGCCGCGCCCGACTCGAAGTACAGCGTGCCGGCCAGGTCACCGGCCAACGGGCCCTCGACCAGGACCTCCTCGGCCACGACCGCAACCGCCGTCGCCACCGGTGCGGCGGTGACGGCGGCACGGTTCTTGGCGCCCATGGTCTTCAGCGCCAGGCCGCCAAGCAGGCCAAAGAGCAGGAAGGCCACGACCCCCAGCACCGTCCACACCGCAATGCGCGGGCCATCGTCGAGATCGTCAAACATGTTCTTCCTCCAGCTTGTCGTTGATCGGGGGTGATTGTCGGCCGGCCGCTTGTCAGGCGCCTGACGCGTCGGCCGGGCCCGCCGGGCCGGCACCACCGCGGCCCAGCAGCGGAATGCTGCCGCTGGCGCCAGCCAGCAGGCCGGTGTCGCTGTAGATGCCCAGCTTGGCGCGCGTGTCGGCGATGTCGAGGTTGCGCATCGTCAACTGCCCGATGCGGTCGGCCGGCGTGAAGGCGCCCTCGACCTTCTCCATGCTCAGCCGCTCGGGCGCGTAGGTGAGGTTGGGGCTTTGCGTGTCGAGGATCGAGTAGTCGTTGCCCCGCCGCAGTTCAAGCGCCACCTCGCCGGTGACGGCACTGGCCACCCAGCGCTGCGCCGTCTCGCGCAGCATCAGCGCCTGCGGGTCGAACCAGCGCCCGTGGTAGAGCAGCTTGCCCAGCACGCGGCCGTTGCCTCGGTACTGCGCAATGGTGTCCTCATTGTGGATGCCGGTGACCAGGCGCTCGTAGGCGATGTGCAGCAGCGCCATGCCCGGGGCCTCGTAGATGCCGCGGCTCTTGGCCTCGATGATGCGGTTCTCGATCTGGTCGCACATGCCCAGGCCGTGCCGCCCGCCGATGCGGTTGGCCTCCTCGAACAACTCGACCTCGCTGGCGAAGCGGCGGCCATTGAGTGCCACCGGGCGCCCGTCCTCGAAGCGCACCGACACCTCCTCGGCCTTGACCGGCACATCCTCGCGCCAGAAGGCCACGCCCATGATCGGGTTGACGATGCGGATGCCCTGGTTCAGGAACTCGAGGTCCTTGGCCTCGTGCGTGGCACCCAGCATGTTGGAGTCGGTGCTGTAGGCCTTCTCGACCGACATCTTGTAGTCGAAGCCGTGCGCGACCAGGTACTCGCTCATCTCCTTGCGCCCGCCCAGTTCGTCGATGAAGCGCTGGTCCAGCCAGGGCTTGTAGATCCTCAGCGCCGGGTTGGCCAGCAGGCCGTAGCGGTAGAAGCGCTCGATGTCATTGCCCTTGTAGGTGCTGCCATCGCCCCAGATGTTGACGCCGTCGTCCTTCATCGCCACCACCAGCGCCGTGCCGGTGACGGCGCGGCCAAGCGGCGTGGTGTTGAAGTAGGTCGCCCCGGCTGTGCTGACGTGAAAGGCGCCGCTCTGGATCGCGGCAATGCCCTCGGCAACAAGCTGTGCCCGGCAGTCGACCAGGCGCGCGATCTCGGCGCCGTACTGCCGCGCCTTGCGCGGGATGTCCTCGTAGTCGCTCTCGTCGGGCTGGCCGAGGTTGGCCGTATAGGCGCAGGGGATGGCCCCCTTGGCACGCATCCAGTGCACGGCCGCACTCGTGTCCAGGCCGCCGGAGAAGGCGATGCCGACACGCTGGCCGGCGGGAAGCGTTTGCAGGATGGTGGCTGACATGGCGAAGGCGGCGGCTGCGTGAAACCCCGTATTCTCGCCTGCACTGCGGCGCGACTGCAGTGGCGGATGCTGTACGGCACGGCGATAGCCGGCGCGCTTGCGGTATTGCTGGCCGCTGTCGCCGATCGAGGCGGTGCCGCCGCATCTCGAACAACTGGGCGGCGAAGGCGCGCGTTGACCACGCGCGCGGCGGCCGGCCTACTTGGCGCGCCCGTACTTCGCAGTGAAGGTGGCCGCACCGGCGTGGCGTGCCGCGGCCGGCCCGCGACCTCGTATCCTCGCCGGCGCCAGCCGCACCGCACCCCCATGCCCATCGCCATCGCCCCGCCACAGCCCCTGCTGCACGCCCTGCCCGGCGGCGCCCGACTGCTTGTCATGCCGCTGCCGCAGGCGACCACGGTGACGGTTGCCGTGTTCGTGCACAGCGGCAGCGAGCACGAGTCGGCCCGCCAGTCGGGCATCAGCCACGCCATCGAGCACATGGTGTTCAAGGGTACGGCCACGCGCGACGCACGGCGCATCAACCTCGACGCCGAGCGCCTGGGCGCCGAGGTCAACGCACACACCGACAAGGACCACACCGCCTACTACATGCGTGGCCTGCCCGCGCACACCGGCACCCTGGTGGCGATGCTGGCCGAACTGGTGCAGGCGCCGACCTTCCCCGAGGACGAGCTGGAGCGCGAGCGCGCGGTGCTGCTGCACGAGTTCACCGAGGACGAGGACGATCCGCTCTCGAGCACCTTCAAGCTCTTCGACAAGGGCTGCTGGGGTGCGCACGCGCTGGCGCAGCCGGTGATCGGCAGCCGCCGCAATCTCGAGCGATTCACCCGCTCCGAGCTGGTCGACTGGGTGCGGCAGCACTACACCGCCGGGCGCACGGTGGTCGGCGTGGCCGGCCCGATCGACCCCGACGCGCTGCTGGCCACGGTCGACGCGGCCTTCGGCAGTCTCCCTCCGGGCACGGCGCCGCTGCTGGCCACGCCGGCATGGCGCGGGGGCGTGCACAGCCGCATCCTCGGCGGCAGCAGCCAGTCGCACCTGGTGCTGGGGTTTCCAATTGCCGACCGCCGCCACGACGACCCGACCGCAACCCTGGCCGCCGCGGTGCTCGGCGAAGGCATGAGCTCGCCGCTGCTGGCGCGCCTGCGCGAGGAGCGCGGCCTGGCCTATTACGCCGCCTGCTCGGCCGACGTGCAGGACATCGCCGGGCAATTCGTCATCGAGCTGTCGACCTCGCCGGCGCAACTGCTGCCGGCGCTGCACGAGCTGGCGCAGTTGCTGGCCGTGCACGCCGAGCGGGTCGACGCCGTGGACCTCGAGCGCGCACGCAACCAGCTGGCGGTGCGCCACCTGCGCAGCCAGGAGCGCCCGCTGCGCCGGCTCGAGGACGCCGCGCTCGAGGTCTTCGCAGGCGGGCAGGTGCGCGCGCCGCAGGAACGGCTGGCCCGCCTGGCCGCCGTCGATGCCAACACACTGCGCGCGGAGTTCGAGCGCATGCTCGCTGCTGGCGCCACGCTCGCGCTGGCGGGCAAGCTGCCACGCGCAGCCAGCGCGCGCGCCCGCGAGGCCGTGCCGCAGCTGCTGCGCAGCTAGAGCCGTGTTGCGTTCTGCGTCCGCCTGCAGCAGACCGCGGCCTCGCTCGAACACCTCACGCGGACGGTGCACCAGACGGCCGATGCCGCGCACAGTGCCCCCGAAAATGCTCGGCGCGAGGAAGTTCGCGCCGGCAAGCTTGCCCTGGTTCCCGAAGATGCAGCGCTTGCCCGAGTTCGCGCGCGCATCATGTGAGCTGCTGGCTCCACCCTGAGGGCGAAGCCGAGCTTGGCGAGGCTGCGGGCTACTGGGCCGAGCGTCCGTAGTTCGGCAAGACCGGGGCAACGCCCAACCCGGCGTTGTACCTGACTGGCTACAGCGGGCTTCGCCCGCTTCGGCCAGCAGGTGAACTCCAACGTTGGGCGTCAGGTGCAACCATCGCGCCAGTGCACTTGCGCCAAATACGGCATTGCCGTATAGTGCAGCATGCGCACGGTCGCCGAAACCCCGATCTTCATCCAATACGCGGCACCGAT
>JADZCL010000336.1 GCA_020851615.1 Rubrivivax sp. | reverse complement strand
CCGAGGCCGGCAGCTGGCGCTTTGCCGGACGCGAGGACTCGATGGTCAAGGTCAAGGGCCGTTGGGTCAATCTCGTCGAGCTCGAGGAGCGCCTGGGCGCGGGCCTGACGGGCACGCTGCGCGAAGGTGCAACGGTCTGGGTCAACGACGCCGACGGCATGGGCGCGATCGCCTACTTCTACGCCACCGCACCCGAGAGCGAGGAGGCGCTGCTGACCGAACTGCGGCGGCGCATCGCCGAACTGCCCCCCTACCAGCGCCCACTGCGGCTGCTGCCCATCGACATGCTGCCGCGCACGCCCACGGGCAAGCTGCTGCGACGCAAGCTGCAGGAACTCGAGCAGACGATGTAGCGCGCGGCGGCCGCTTCAGGGCGCGGTGCAGGCCAGCTCGTCGCGGTGGCCAAAGCCCAGCGAGTTGTCGATCACGTACAGGCGCTCGGGCCGGAAGCGGTACCAGGCCACGAGCGCCAGCGCCCGCGCAATGGCCAGCGGCGCCCCACCGGCACGGCCCACGAGCGGAAAGCGCTGCCCGTACAGCGCCACCGCGCGCTCGCGTTCGGCACCCTGCAACTCGTGGCACAGGCCCTCGGCCTGGATGCCCTTGATCTGCGGCCAGTCGCTGTAGTCGCGCTGGATCGTCACCGCACAGCGTGGCTCCAAGGCAAGGTTGCGCGCGTGTCGCGTCTGCGGCTTGGAGAGGAAGATCAGGTCCAGCCCGTCACAGGCGTAGAAGACCGCTGCCGCCCACGGGAAGCCGTCGGCCTGCGTGGCCAGCGTCAGCACGTGATGGTCGTGCAGCAGCGCCTGCGCCCGCTCGCGCAAGGCGCTGCTCACCGGGTCCGCTCCGGCTCGTCGAGTGCGGCCACGGCATCGGCGCGGCCGCCGTTGTTCTCCTGCAGGCGCTTGAGCCGGTAGGCCAGCTGCGGCCGCGTCAGCCCGAGCAGGCGCGCCGCCGAGGACAGGTTGCCACGCGCCTTGTCGACCGCGGTCTCGAGCAGCATGGCCTCGACCCGATCCAGCGTCATCACGCCGTTGAAGACCGCCTCGCACAGCGCCTTGCCGGCCTCCCATTGGCCGCCGCCCAGGCTGTCGACCATCTCGCGGCCGGCGTCGTGCAACTGCTGGGCATTGCTCGGGAAGAGGTGCTGCACCTCGATGCGCGAGCCCGCCGGCGCGAGGATGGCGCCGCGCTCGATCATGTTCTGCAGCTCGCGCACGTTGCCAGGCCAGGCGTACGAGAGCAGCGCCCGCTTGGCCAGATCGGTGAACCCGCGCAGCTTCTTGCCGTTGACGGCCGCGTACTTGTCGAGGAAGTGGCGCGCCAGCGGCGAGATGTCCTCCTTGCGCTCGCGCAGCGGCGGGATGTCGATCTGATAGGCGTTGAGGCGGTAGTAGAGATCGGAGCGGAAGCGCCCGGCCTTCACCGCCTCGGCCAGGCGCTGGTTCGTGGCCGCGACCAGACGCACGTCGACCTTGCGCGGCTGCGTGCCGCCCAGCCGCTCGAGCTCGCCCTCCTGCAGCACGCGCAGCAGCTTGCTCTGCGCCGGCAGGGGCAGGTCGCCGATCTCGTCGAGGAAGAGCGTGCCGCCGTCGGCGCGCTCGAAGCGGCCCGGCCGCGCGGTCAGCGCGCCGGTGTAGGCGCCCTTCTCGACGCCGAAGAGCTCGGCCTCGACGAGTTCATGCGGCACGGCCGCGCAGTTGACGGCGACGAAGGCCTTGTCCGCGCGCGGGCTCATGCGGTGCAGCGCACGCGCGAACTCCTCCTTGCCCACGCCCGTCTCGCCCAGCAGCAGCACGTTGATGCGCGTGCCCGCCGCGGCGCGCAGCAGGTCGCAGGCCGCACGAAAGCCCGGTGACTGGCCGATCATCTCGCCACCCAGGCCGTTGGGGTGTCCGATCGTCGAGCGCAGCTGCACGACCTGCGTCTGCAGCTCGAAGATCTGGTCGGCGATCGACTCCGGAGTGAAGAAGCGCATGTGCTGCGCGCCGTCTTCCCACTCGTCGACCGGCTTGCCGACGATGCGGCAGTTGTCCTGCCCCATGCCGACGCACTCGACCTCCTTGAAGAGGATGGTGCGGCCCATGAAGGCCGAGCCGTAGCCGCAGGCATAGCCGATCTGCGTCCAGCACACGGGCTCATGGTGGATGCCGAAGTAGTGGCGGTGCCACTGCCCCTCCCACGAGTTCTCCCAGATGAATTCGCCGTAGAAGCGCCCGGCAGCGCGGTCGATCTCCAGGGCCACGGGCTGCACGCGCACGATCCCCTCGAGCGTGTGCAGGCGCGGCCCGGTCATGAATGCCTCGGCGTCGGTGTGCTCCTGCGCCCGCTTGCGCGCCAGCTCGGCGTCGCGCACGCCCGAGGCGTAACCCATGCGCATCAGCAGGCCTTGCGCGCGCTCCATGCCCAGGGTGTCGATCAGCTCGCGCCGCAGCAACGCCTGCGCCTCGGCGTGCACGAGCAGCATCCGGTTCTCGTGCAGCCAGATCTGCCCGGTCTCAGGGCAGAAGCGCACCGGTTGATGCGGTGCCTCGCCCGCATCCCCCGGTGTCACGCTGCGCAGTCGCGTCATCGACCCACTCCAAGCCTGGGCAAAACGCCCTTGTAGGCATGGAGCATCGGGCCCGCCTTGAAGGAGGTCAAGCCCCTGGTCCTCGACCGGCATCGTTGCGGGTTAACACGCAGGCGGCAGACCGGCAGGCCCTGCACTTGATCAATTGATGACACCGGGGCCGGGCGCGCCGGCGAATTCACCAATTGAGCAAACGCAGCCGCCCGGCGCCTCAGGCCTCCCATCACCCCCTGGCGGGCCACCCGTGCGGCGGCTAGGGATGAACCCTCGGATTGACCCCGATTCGCGACCTTCGTCACGCCAGTGGCACGACTGGTGCATCTATCTGTCGACGGCCCAACCGGGGCCGCGCGACGTTCAACCCTCGAACGAACAGGAGACAAGCGATGAAATTCCCGGTTCCCCACGACGTCAAGGCCAAGACCATTCCCGGCACCGAAGGCTGGGAGCGGATGTATCCGTACCAGTACCAGTTCGTCACCGACGACCCGGAGCGCAACCAGTACGAGAAGGACACCTTCTGGTTCTACGACGGCCTGCACTACCCCGAGCCGCTGTACCCCTTCGACACGATCTGGGACGAGGCCTGGTACCTCGCGCTCTCGCAGTTCAACAACCGCATCTTCATGGTGCCGCCGGTGCGCGGCGTCGACCACCGCGTCATCAACGGCTACATCTACATCTCGCCGGTGCCGGTGAAGGACGGCAACGAGATCGGCAGCCGCGTCCCGCACTTCATGGAGCGCGCGGGCTACTACTACAAGAACTGGGACGCGCTCGAGGCCAAGTGGAAGGTCAAGATGGAGGCGACCATCCGCGAGCTCGAGAACCTGAAGCTGCCCGCCCTGCCCGAGATGGAGGACATGAGCATCGTGACCGACGCGATCGGCGAGTCGCGCGGCTACCACCTGCTCAAGGCCTACGACGATCTCATCAACCTGGGCATCAAGTGCTGGCAGTACCACTTCGAGTTCCTGAACCTGGGCTATGCGGCCTACGTGTTCTTCCTCGACTTCGTGCAGAAGCAGTTCCCGAGCATCCCGCCTCAGCGCGTGACGCAGATGATCTCGGGCATCGACGTCATCATGTACCAGCCCGACGAGGAGCTGAAGAAGCTCGCCGTCAAGGCCGTCGAACTGGGCATCGGTGACCTCGTCAAGGCCAGCCCCGAGTGGAGCGTGGTCGAGACCGGGCTGAAGGCCGACCCCAAGGGCCGCGAGTGGCTGATGGCGCTCAACCTGGCCAAGGAGCCCTGGTTCAACGTGTCCACCGGCACCGGCTGGTTCCACCACGACCGCTCGTGGAACGACCAGATGAACGTGCCCCTGAGCGGCATCCAGACCTACATCGACAAGGTGCGCGCGGGCGTCTCGATCGAGCGTCCGACCGAGAAGGTGCGCGCCGAGCGCGACCGCATCACGGCCGAGTACCGCGACCTGATCACCAACGAGGCCGACCGCAAGCAGTTCGACGAGTTGCTGGGCACCGCCAAGACGGTCTTCCCCTACGTCGAGAACCACCTGTTCTACGTCGAGCACTGGTTCCACTCGGTGTTCTGGAACAAGATGCGCGAGGTCGCCGCGATCCTGCAGACGCACGGCATCATCAAGGAGGTCGAGGACGTCTGGCTGCTGCGCCGCGACGAGATCAAGCAGGCGCTGTGGGACGTCGTCACCGCCTGGGCCACCGGCGTCACCCCGCGCGGCACCAAGACCTGGCCGCCGGAGATCGAGTGGCGCAAGGGCGTGATGGAGAAGTTCAAGACCTGGGCACCGCCGCCGGCCATCGGCACCGCGCCCGAGGTGATCCAGGAGCCCTTCACGATCGTGCTCTGGGGGGTGACCAACAAGTCGCTGGCCGATTGGGCCTCGGTGCAGGAAGTGGGTGACCCCGAGAAGGTCAACGAGCTCAAGGGCTTTGCCGGCAGCCCCGGCATCGTGCAGGGCAGGGCACGCGTGTGCCGCACCGTGGCCGAGGTCGGCGAGCTCAAGGAAGGCGAGATCCTCGTCGCGCCGACCACCTCGCCCTCGTGGGCCCCGGCCTTCGCCAAGATCGGCGCCTGCGTCACCGACGTCGGCGGCGTGATGAGCCACGCGGCCATCGTCTGCCGCGAGTACGGCATGCCCGCGGTGGTCGGAACCGGCCACGCGACCAAGGTCATCCGCACCGGCATGATGCTGCGCGTGGACGGCTCGTCGGGCGTCATCAGCATCGAGCGCTGAAGATGGAGGCAGCCGTGCAAAACACGTCATCGCAGGCACCGACCGCCGCCACAGCGACGGTGCGCTGGTTCGAGGAATGCGACAAGTCCTCGCTGCCCGAAGTCGGCGGCAAGTGCGCGTCGCTGGGCGAGCTCATCCGCATGGGCGCCCGCGTGCCACCGGGCTTTGCGGTGACGACGCACGGCTGCACCCGCTTCCTGCGTGAAGCGGGCATCCTGCCCGAGATCAGCGCCGCGCTGCAGGGCCTGCCGCACGACGACATCCCGCGCCTGGAGGCCGCCTCGGCCCGCATCCGCGAGATGATCGAATCGCGGCCGATGTCGATCGAGTTCGAGGACGAGATCGCCGAGGCCTACCGCCGCCTGTCGCTGCGCTGCGGCCTGCCCGCAGCGCCGGTGGCGGTGCGCTCCCGCGCCACCGCCGAGGACCTGCCCGGCGCCAGTTTCGCGGGCCAGCAGGACACCTACCTGTGGATACGTGGCGCCGCCGAAGTGCTGCACCACGTGCGCCGCTGCATCTCGAGCCTGTATACCGCGCGCGCCATCGGCTACCGCCAGAAGATGGGCTTCGACCACGAAGAGGTCGCCATCAGCGTGGGCGTGCAGAAGATGGCCAACGCCTACACCGCCGGCGTGATGTTCACCGTGCACCCCGGCAACGGCGACCGCTCGGTGATCGTCATCGACTCCAACTACGGCTTCGGCGAATCGGTCGTCTCCGGCGAGGTGACGCCCGACCACTTCGTCGTCAACAAGGTCACGCTGGACATCACCGAGCGCACCATCTCGCGCAAGGAGCACTGCTACACGGTCGACCTCAAGACCCAGCGCAGCCACCTCATCGACGTGCCGCTGGAGCGGCAGACGGTGCAGTCGCTGGTCGACGACGAGATCAGCGAACTGGCCTGGATGGGCAAGCAGATCGAGAAGCACTACGGCCGCCCGATGGACATCGAGTGGGCGGTCGACAAGGACGTGCCCTCGGGCAGCAACATCTTCATCCT
>JADZCL010000335.1 GCA_020851615.1 Rubrivivax sp. | reverse complement strand
GCCTGCCGTACGCAGTCCAGCACCGGGATGCGACCCTGGTCGTCGAAATAGATGCCGATCGAGAGGTTGACCTTGTGCGGTCGCGGGTCCTTCTGGAAGTCCTCGTTCAGGCTGAGGATGGGGTCGCCGGCGTAAGGCTCGAGGTGCTTGAACATGGGCGTGGCCGAATGGGTGGGTTGGACGGACTGCGGGCGCGCAAGCATACGCGCGCCGCCAAGCGGCACCGCCTCAGTGCCCGCCGTCGGAGCGCGCAATGGCCAGCAGCCGCTCCAGCTCGTCGCGGTGCAGCACCGTGTTGCGCTGGTGCCAGCGACGGATCAGCGCCATCGACACCGCCACCAGCAGGCCGAAGACGGCAATCGCCACGAAGGCCGACAGGCCCACGCGCGTGAGCCCGGCGTAGAAGGCCCCCAGGCCCAGGATGCAGGCCTGCTCGTTGAAGTTCTGCACCGCGATCGAGCGTCCGGCCCCCATCAGGTTGTGGCCGCGGTGCTGCAGCAGCGCGTTCATCGGCACGATGAGAAAGCCGCACAGGGCGCCCAGCACGATGAGGAAGGGGGCGGCCACCCAGGCGCTGCCGATCAGGTTCAGGCCGATCATCAGGATGCCCACCCCGATGCCCAGCGTGAGCACGCTGGTGGCGCGGTCCAGTTTCATCAGCACCGAGGCGGCCACTGCCCCGATCACCGAACCGATGATGACCACGCCGGCCAGGTTGGACGCCTGTGTCGTGCCGTAGCCCAGGGCCGCCGCCGCCCAGGCGAAGACGATCAGGCGCAGGTTGCCGAAGATGCCCCACAGCAGCGTGGTCGTGGCCAGCGTGATCTGGCCGAGCTTGTCGGCCCACAGGCGCGCGTTGCAGACGCTGAAGTCGCTCACCATCGCCAGCAGGTTGCCCTGCATCGGGATCAGCGGCGCCTCGGTGCGCGGGATGTAGAGGTTGAAGACGGCGGCCACGACGTAGATGACGGCGATCAGCGAGATTGCAGCGGCCGGCGCCGTGGTGATGCCGGTGTCGATGAAGGGCAGGTCGATGCCCAGCAGCAGCGGCGACAGCCCGGGCCCCACGAGCTGCCCACCCAGCAGGATGCCCAGGATGATGGAGCCCACGGTCAGGCCCTCGATCCAGCCGTTGCCCTTGACGAGCTGCGAGGGCGGCAGCAGCTCGGTGAGGATGCCGTACTTGGCCGGCGAATAGGTCGCCGCACCCAGGCCCACGACCGCGTAGGCCAGCAGCGGATGCACGCCCAGCAGCATCATCAGGCAGCCGACGATCTTGATGCCGTTGGAGATGAACATCACCCGGCCCTTGGGGATGCTGTCGGCGAAGGTGCCCACGAAGGGGGCGAGCACGACGTAGAAGAGCGCGAACATCGGCGCCAGGGCCGGCGTCTGCCAGCTCGGGGCGTGGCTGGCGCGGAGCAGTTCGACTGCAGCGACGAGCAGCGCGTTGTCAGCCAGCGAGCTGAAGAACTGCGCCGACATGATGATCGAGAAACCCTTTTTCACCGTGTCGCGCGCAATCACGGCGCGGCGGCCACGCCGCCGACGCCCAGGCTCCAGTCCGTCAGGCGGCGGTTTATAGCATGCGCTTACAAGGTCGCCCGCTGGCAGAATCCGCGCGCCATGCCGCGTCCGATCGAAGCCCTCGTGCACACCACGGCGCTTGCGCACAACCTCGCGCGCGCGCGAGAGGCCGCCGCGGACGCCCGCGTGCTGGCAGTCATCAAGGCCAACGCCTACGGGCATGGCATCGAGCGTGCGTACGAGGGCCTGCGCGGCGCAGACGGCTTTGCGCTGCTGGATCTGGCAGAGGCCGAGCGTGTGCGCGCCCTGGGCTGGCGGGGGCCGGTGCTGCTGCTGGAAGGCTGCTTCGAGCCGCGCGACCTCGAGCTGTGTTCACGCCTGTCGCTGTGGCACGTGGTCCATTGCGACGCACAGATCGATTGGCTGGCCCTGCACAAGACCAAGGTGCCGCAGCGCGTCTTCCTGAAGATGAACAGCGGCATGAACCGGCTCGGCTTTGCGCCGGCAGCCCTGCGCAGCGCCTTTGCGCGCCTGCAGGCGCTGCCGCAGGTCGACGAGATCACGCTGATGACGCACTTCGCCGATGCCGACGGGCCGCGCGGGATCGCCTCGCAACTCGCCGCCTTCGAGTCGGCCACGCAGGACCTGCCTGGCGAGCGCAGCCTCGCCAACAGCGCCGCCACCCTGCGCCACCTGGCTGCCGCCGGTGGACCGCTGGGTGGCCGCGTGCGCAATGACTGGGTGCGTGCAGGCATCCTCTGCTATGGCAGTGCGCCCGACTTCCCGGCGCACGACAGCGCGCACTGGGGCCTGCGCCCGACGCTGACGCTGCGCTCGCAGCTGATCGCCGTGCAGCACCTGCAGCCCGGGGATTGCGTCGGCTACGGCAGCACCTACGTCGCGCCGCGCGCCCAGCGCATCGGCATCGTCGCCTGCGGCTACGCCGACGGGTACCCGCGCCACGCCGGCAGCGGCAGCCCGGTGCTGGTCGATGGCGTGCGCACCGTCACGGTCGGCCGCGTGTCGATGGACATGCTGGCGGTCGATCTCGAGCCGGTGCCGCAGGCCGCACCCGGCAGCGAGGTCACGCTCTGGGGCGAGGGCCCGCGGGGCAGCCGCCTGCCGATCGACGAGGTGGCGCATGCCGCCGCGACGATCGGCTACGAACTGATGTGCGCACTGGCCCAGCGGGTGCCGGTGCGAGTGGTTTTCTGACCCACCCGCTGTCTTCATCATGAGGAGAGTTGCATGCACTACGTCTGGGTTGCCATCGTCGGACTGGTTGTCGGCGCCATCGCGCGCTTCGTGCTGCCCGGCGAGCAGAAGATGGGCATCATCCTGACCAGCCTGCTGGGGATCGCCGGCTCGCTGATCGCGGGCTTCGTCGGGCAGAGCATGGGCTGGTATGCGGCGGACCAGCCGGCGGGCTGGATCGCCTCGGTCGTCGGGGCGGTCGTGCTGCTCTTCATCGTGCAGAAGCTGCGCGGCGGCGGCAGCAGCGGCAGCAGCGGGACGGCCTGAACCGCGGATGCGGCGCAGCATCTACACCTGCCGCGAATGCGGCGGCACGAGCCCGAAGTGGCTGGGCAAGTGCCCGCATTGCGAGGCCTGGAACACCCTCGACGAGGGTCCGGCCGAGCCGGCTGCGGGCGCGAAGAACCGCTATCAGGCGCTGGCGAAGACGCAGCCGGTGGCCACGCTCAGCGAGATCGAGGCCACCGACGTGCAGCGCACCCCCACGGGCCTGCCCGAACTCGACCGCGTTCTGGGTGGCGGCATCGTGCCCGGCGGCGTGGTGCTGATCGGCGGGGACCCCGGCATCGGCAAGAGCACGCTGCTGCTGCAGGCGCTGGACGCCTTGTCGGCGCGCATGAAGGTGCTCTACGTCACCGGCGAGGAAAGCGGCGCCCAGGTGGCGCTGCGGGCGCGCCGCCTGGGGCTGGCCGGTGCGGGCGTGCGGGTGCAGGCCGAGATCAACCTCGAGCGCATCCAGGCCACCCTTGCCGCCGAGGAGCCGGCCTTCTGCGTCATCGACTCGATCCAGACTCTCTACTCCGAGCAGCTCAGCTCGGCGCCGGGTTCGGTGGCGCAGGTGCGCGAGTGCGCAGCGCAGCTCACGCGGCTGGCCAAGACGCGCGGCTGTGCACTGGTCCTGGTGGGCCACGTGACCAAGGAGGGCGCGCTGGCCGGCCCGCGCGTGCTCGAGCACATCGTCGACACCGTGCTGTACTTCGAGGGCGACACGCACAGCAGCTTTCGCCTCGTCCGCGCGATCAAGAACCGCTTCGGCGCCGTCAACGAGATCGGCGTCTTCGCGATGACCGAGAAGGGCTTGAAGGGTGTCAGCAACCCGAGCGCCATATTTCTCTCCACCCACGGCGCGCCGGTCCCGGGTTCGTGCGTACTGGTCACGCTCGAGGGCACGCGACCGCTGCTGGTCGAGGTGCAGGCGCTGGTCGACGGCGGCGGTGCCAGCCCACGCCGCCTTTCGGTCGGGCTGGACCGCGACCGCCTGGCAATGCTGCTGGCCGTGCTGCACCGCCACGCCGGTGTCGCCTGCGCCGATCAGGATGTGTTCGTCAACGCCGTGGGCGGGGTGCGCATCGCCGAACCGGCGGCCGACCTGGCGGTGCTGCTGGCCATCCAGAGCAGCCTGCGCGCACGCGCGCTGCCGCGCGGCTTCATCGCCTTTGGCGAAGTGGGCCTGGCCGGCGAGGTGCGCCCTGCGCCGCGGGGCCAGGAGCGGCTGCGCGAAGCCGCCAAGCTCGGCTTCGGCATTGCCGTCGTGCCCAAGGCGAACGCGCCCCGCAAGGCGCTCTTCGAGGGTCTCGAGATCCACGCCGTCGAGCGCATCGAGCAGGCGATGGAGGTGGTGCGCAGCCTGTAGTCAGCCGGCGCGGCGGGCGCGCCGCAGTTCGCGCAGCGCGTAGGCGACTCGGCGCAACTCGTTGCCTGCCCGCCAGGCGTGTGCTGGCAGCCGTCGCCAGGCCGAGAACTTGCGACGGTGGCCGCCACTGCCGATGGTCGTGGCGATCTCCTCGTCATGGATGCACGGCGTGGGCGTGACCATGCGCACCTGCAGGCCGAAGGTCCAGCCTTGATCGAAGACGTGGTCGTAGGGCAGCGTCATCGGCAGCATCCCCGCCAGGTAGGACTCTGCGGCACGCCGGCTCAGCAGGTAGGCCGAGCTGCCGGTGCAGCGGCTGAACATCACGGCCAGGTGATGGCCCGGCGCGACCTCCTGCACGCGCTGCGGCGTGCCCGAATGCACCCGCGAGAGCTTGACCAGGTCCCAGCGTGCTCTGCACGCCAGCAGGCCCTGCAGCACCGCGGGCAGCGCCGGCGTGAGCAGCACGTCGTCCTCGAGCACCAGGGCCGCCTGGTGCGGGGAATCCAGCAGCGCGCGCATGACGGCCAGATGCGACAGGTAACATCCGAGCTCGCCGGGTGCCGGCTCCATGCCGTGCCGGCGCCGATAGGTGGCGGTATCGAGCAGCCGCTGCTGTTCGGGCAGCGGCAGAGCGCGCCCGTCCACGGCTGGCATGCGTGTCCAGGCCAGGCCCGTCGGCGCGAGTTGCTGCGAGATGCGCTGCAGCCGTGCCCTGTCCCGCTCGAGGTTGATCACCCATGTGTGCAAGCCTTCCATCGGCCGCATTGTCGGGCCGCTGTCGCGCGTGAACCCGGTCGCCGGCTGGAGCCTGGCGGTGTTCGCCGTGGCCGCGGGCTGGGTCGGCTTCGGCTGGCAGGGCGTGCTGCTTGCGGTGACGGTGGTCGTCTTCTGGCTGCTGCTGCAATTCAGCCGTGCGCTGCGCGTCATGCGCGATGCGGCGGCCCGACCGCTGGGGGAGATCGACAGCGCGGTGATGCTGCACTCGCGGCTGCGCCCGGGCATGCGGCTGCTGCAGATCCTGCCGCTGGCCGCAAGCCTGGGCCGCAAGGCGGCTGCCACACCCGAGACCTTCGTCTGGACCGATGCGGGCGGGGACGCCGTGCGCGTCGTGCTCAAGCGCGGGCGCGCCAGCGCAATCACGCTCGTGCGCGCGGCAGGTGAGGAGTCCGACCCGCCCGGCGGGACCCCGCCGGCCGCGCCCTAAAATCGCCGGCTGTCTGCACTCTGCGTGAGGTACCCGATGTCGATGTCCGACCGTGACGGCAAGATCTGGATGGATGGCAAGCTCGTCGAGTGGCGCGACGCCCGGATCCACGTCCTCACGCACACGCTGCACTACGGCTGCGGCGCCTTCGAGGGGGTGCGCGCCTACAACACGGCCGCCGGCACGGCCATCTTCCGCCTGCGCGAGCACACCGAGCGGCTCTTCAACAGCGCCAAGATCCTGCGCATGCGCATCCCCTACTCGCTCGAGGAGGTGATGCAGGCCCAGCTCGACGTCGTCAAGGCCAATCGGCTGGAGAGCTGCTACCTGCGTCCGCTGACCTGGATCGGCGACCAGAAGCTGGGCGTCAGCCCCAAGGGCAACACCATCCACCTGATGATCGCCGCCTGGTCCTGGGGCGCCTACCTCGGCGAAGAGGGCCTGCGCCGCGGGATCCGCGTCAAGACCAGCAGCTACACGCGCCACCACGTCAACATCACGATGACGCAGGCCAAGGCGGTGAGCAACTACAGCAACTCCATCCTGGCCAACATGGAGGCCACCGAAGACGGCTACGACGAGGCGCTGCTGCTGGACTCGGCGGGCTTCGTCTCCGAAGGCGCGGGCGAGAACGTCTTCGTCGTCAAGGGCGGCGTGGTCTACACGCCCGACCTCTCGGCCGGGGCGCTCAACGGCATCACGCGCAACACCGTGTTCGCGATCTGCGCCGACCTCGGGCTCAAGGTGGTCGAGAAGCGCATCACGCGAGACGAGGTCTACATCGCCGATGAGGCCTTCTTCACCGGCACCGCCGCCGAGGTGACGCCGATCCGCGAGCTCGACCGCCTGCAGATCGGCATCGGCGAGCGGGGTCCGGTGACCGAGAAGATCCAGGCCGCGTTCTTCGACATCGTCGGGGGGCGCAACCCGAAGTACGCCGCCTGGCTGGCCAAGGTCTGAAGGAGCGCAGGATGAGCGAGAGCCCCAAGTCCGTCGTCGAACTGGCCGCGGACGACCTGCTCGGCCCGGGCGTCACCCATTGCCCGAATCCGGCCATGCCCTTGTGGAGCAACCATCCGCGGGTCTACCTCGACCTCGCGCATGGCCCCGTCGCGTGCCCCTACTGCGGCACGGCCTACCGGCTCAAGGCCGGCGAGCGGCTGCACGCGGCGCACTGACCCGGCGCGCACGCAGACAGGCGGCGGCATCGTGCGTCAGCGAGTTCCCCGGCCGGCGCTGCCCGCCAGTGCCGAAGACGTCGAGGCGCAGTACTACGACGCGCTGCAGCAGGGCGATCTGGCGCGGCTGATGGCCGTCTGGGCCGACGACGAGGAAATCGTCTGCGTGCACCCCGGCGGCCTGCGCGTGATCGGTGCTGCGGCCGTCCGCGCCAGCTACGGGGCCATGCTGGCCGAGGGCGGACTGGCGATCGCGCCCGAGCAGGTGCACCGCCTGCAGAGCCTGGGCGTGGCGGTGCATCACCTGGTCGAGCGCGTGCAGGTCGCCGGCGAGCAGGGCCCAGCCCAGGCCTTCGTCACCGTCACCCATGTCTTCGTGCAGACGGCGCAGGGCTGGCGGCTGGTGGCCCACCACGCCAGCCCGGGCCGTGGCGAACCGCCGCCTGCCGTGCAGGAGTGGCCGGCCACCGTTCATTGACCAGCTCCAGCGATGGACGAGATCGTCGAGGCCGCGCTGCGCAAGTGGCCGGACGTGCCCGACTGCCACGGCTGGCTGGCGCTGGATGCGCGCGGCGATTGGTACATGCGCGACGCGCGCGTGCAGGCTGCGGGCCCGTTTCCGCAGGTCAAGGGCAGCCGTATCGCGCACGAGCGACTGCTCTCCTTCATCCACCGCAACTACGCAGCCGACGCCAGCGGCGCGTGGTTCTTCCAGAACGGGCCGCAGCGCGTCTATGTCGAACTCGAGGCCGCGCCGTGGATCTGGCGTCTGCAGCCTGCGGGTGATGGCGCATCGGCCACGGTCTGCGCGCACACCGGCCGCGCGGCGGTGGTCGAATCGGCCTGGCAGGACGAGCGCGGGCGGCTCTTCCTGCATGCCGACATCGGCTTGGGCCTCGTGCACACGCTGGACATGGGCATCGCGGCCGATGCGCTGGAAGCTGGCGCCTGGCGACTGCGCGAGATGCCCTTTGCGGCCATGCCCACCCACTTCGGCTTCACCTTGCGCCCGCGGCCTTGAGGTCGCGCATGGGCGAAAAAACGCCGCCCGCAGGCGGCGTGGGTTGCACGGCAGCGGGGCCCTGACGCGCTCAGTTCGCGGCGCTGGCCGCAGACGCCGCAGCCGCTGGAGCGGCAGGCTCGGCCAGCTTGCCGCCGCCGTGGTTGGCCATGTAGACAACGGCCCGGCCGATCTCGTAGTCGGAGAACTGCCCCCCGGCCTGCGGGGCCATCGCGCCCTTGCCCTTGAGTGCCGAATTCAGCAGCGCGTCGTAGCCCGTCGCCACGCGCGGGCCCCAAGCCGCCGCATCGCCGAACTTCGGGGCCCCGGCGACACCGGCGCCGTGGCAGGCCGCGCATTGGCCCTGGTAGACCTGCTCGCCGGTATGCACGACAGCGGGCGCCGAGGCGTCGCGGAGCTCGACCGTGCCCACGGGCTGCAGGCGTTGTGCAATGGCTTCCGTGCCCATGCCGTCGCTGCCCGCCCCGGTGCGCTCGTCCTGGTTCACGCATTGGGTGAGCATGATGATCACCGTGATCGGGACCAGGAACGAGGCGATCACGGTCCAGATCAACTGCCTGGGCGTCTTGATCAGGTTCCCGTGTTCTTCGTGGGCGTCGGCTGGTTGATCGCTCATGGTCTCCTCGCGTCTTATGGTTCGCGCGCGCCAACGCCGAACGCAAAAAGTATAGCGGCTTGATCTATGCTGCCTCGGCGCGGGGCTTCCGGGCTGGCGGCCCGCATACAATCCGCCGCCTGCCAGGCGACCGTGGTGAAGTGGATATCATGCGGCCCTCCGAAGGCCGCGTCGCAAGTTCGATTCTTGCCGGTCGCGCCACCCGCCGAGGTGGCGCCCCTGTCGCAGCACCAGTCCCTCAAGCCTGCACGATGCGCGTGACCTGCGCTGGCATGGGCGCTGGCCAGCCGGCTTCCTGGCAGGTGCGCACGATGGCCGCGTTGGTGTCGAAGTAGACCTGCCAGTAGTGGTCGGTATGCGTGTAGGGGCGCACGGCGATCACCGGGCCGACGAGGTTGATGTCCAGCAGGCTGATCTCGGGCGCCTTGTCGGTGCTCACGTTCGGGATCTTCGCCAGTGCGGCCTGGAAGCGCTCGATCGCCTGCAGCGGGTCGACGCCGCCGGCGAGCTGTGCCACGCGCTCGATGCGGCGCACCGGCAGCGCCGAGTAGTTCTGGATGGTGTCGGCGAAGATCTTGCCGTTGCCGACGATGGCCAGCACGTTGTCGGGCGTGACCAGCGTGGTGCCGAACAGGCCCAGCTCGTGCACCGTTCCGGTGACGCCGCCGATGGTGACGAAGTCGCCGACCTTGAACGGGCGCAGCACGAGCATGAAGGCGCCGGCTGCGAAGTTGCCCAGCAGGCCGCTCCAGGCCGCGCCGATGGCCACGCCGGCGCCGGCGAGCATGGCGGCAAAGCTGGTCGTCTCGATGCCGAAGTAGCCGAGGATGCCCAGGACGAGCGCGATGTTCAGCGCGATGGCGACGATGCTGCCCAGGTACTTGGTGAGCGTGGCGTCGACGTGGTTGCGGCTCATGCCCGCCTGGATCAGCGCCACGACACGGCCGATCAGCCAGCGGCCGACGATCCAGAACGCAATCGCCGCGAGCACCTTGAGCGCCAGTTCGGTGACGGTTGTGCCGAGGAAGGTCTGTATCGATTGCATGTCCATGGCGGCGTGCCTCGGTGTTGTGGGTCGGGCATCGTAGGGTGCGCCCGGCGCAGGCCCGCGCGTGGGTCGGAAGTTTTCGGGGCTGCCCGCAGGTGCCGTTTCGGGGATTTCCCGAGCCGCCCGCGGGTGTGCGCCGATGCACGGCGGCCTGCGGCTGCTCTACAGTGCCGCGCCTGACGTCTACCGAAAGTCCCCATGCAACGACGCTCCCTTCTGCTGGCCGGCAGCACGGCCCTGCTCGGCGCCCCGATGCTCGTGCGCGCGCAGGCGCCCGAGAAGCCCAAGCTCACGCTGGCGGTGGGCGGCAAGAACCTTCTCTACTACCTGCCGCTGACCATCGCCGAGCAGCGCGGCTACTTCAAGGACGAAGGGCTGGACGCGACCATCGTCGACTTTGCCGGCGGCTCGCAGGCGCTGCGCGCCGTCGTCGGGGGCAGCGCCGATGTCGTCAGCGGCGCCTTCGAGCACACCGTCAACATGCAGCACAAGGGGCAGCGCATGCGGGCCTTCGTGCTGCAGGGGCGCGCACCGCAGATCGTGCTGGGCATCAACCCCCACACCCTGCCGGGCTTCAAGTCCGTGGCCGACCTGAAGGGGCGCAAGATCGGCGTCACCGCGCCCGGGTCGTCGACCAACGTGATGGTCAACTTCATTCTCGCCAAGGCGGGCCTGAAGTCCAGCGACGTCTCCATCATCGGAGTCGGCGCAGGCAGCGGCGCCATCGCCGCGATGCGCACGCGGCAGATCGACGCCATCAGCAACCTCGATCCGCTGATCACGCAGCTGCAGCGCTCGGGCGACCTGAAGATCGTCTCCGACACGCGCGTGCTGGCCGAGGCCGACCGCGTCTTCGGCGGGCCGATGCCCGCGGCCTGCCTGTATGCGCCGCAGGGTTTCATCGACCGCAACCCCGTCACCGTGCAGGCACTGGCCAACGCCATCGTGCGCGCCGACAAGTGGATACAGGCCGCCGGCGCCAGCGAGATCATCAAGACCGTGCCCGAGAGCTACCTGCTGGGCGACCGGGCGGTCTACATCGATGCTTTCCTCGCCGCCAAGGGCGCCCTCTCGCCCGATGGCAGCATCCCCGACAAGGGTGCCGAGACGGCCTACCGGGCCCTGGCCAGCATCGATCCGGAGATCGCCAAGGCCAGGCTCGACCTCACGGCCGTCTACACCAACGACTTCGTGAAGAAGGCCAACGCGAAGTACCCCAAGGGCTGAACCCCGCATGGCCATGATCACCCCGGCCCAGGTGATCGTGCTGGCGACGCCGGCCTTCCTGGCCCTGATCCTTGGCGAGTACGCGCTCGGCCGGGCGCGCGGGCGCAACACCTACCGCTGGCCGGACGCGATGGCCAGCATCGGCCTGGGCATGCTCAGCCAACTGGTTGCCCTGGCCACGCGCTTCTTCGGCATCGGCATCTACGCCATGGCCTACGAGCAGCTGGCCCTGCTGCAGCTGCCGGCGCAGGCCTGGTGGGTCTGGGTGCTGGCGCTGCTGGGCTACGACCTGCTGTACTACGCCTATCACCGCTTCGGGCACCGCGTGGCGCTGGGCTGGGCGGCACACGCGGTGCACCACCAGAGCGAGGACTACAACCTCTCGACCGCGCTGCGCCAGACGGGCAGCGGCTTCCTGACGAGCTGGATCTTCTACCTGCCCTTGGCGCTGCTGGGCGTGCCGCCGCTGGTGTTCGGAACCGTTGCGCTCATCGACCTGCTCTACCAGTTCTGGGTGCACACGCAGCAGGTTGGGCGCCTGGGCTGGTTCGACCGCTGGTTCTGCAGCCCGAGCAACCACCGCGCGCACCACGGCGTCAACGACCGCTACCTGGATCGAAACTACGGCGGCATCCTGATCGTCTGGGATCGGCTCTTTGGCACCTTCGTCGAGGAGGACGACGCCGACCCGTGCGTCTACGGCACGCGCAGTCCGCTGCGCAGCTGGGATCCGCTGGCGGCCAACCTGCAGGTCTATCGTGAATTGCTCGCCCTCTGCCGGCGCACGCCGCGCTGGCAAGACAAGCTGCGCGTGTGGTTCATGCCGCCGGGCTGGCAGCCGGCAGGGCTTGTCGAAGGCGCGCCCAAGCCGGCTTTCGACCTGGCGCAGGTGCTGCGTTTCGACCCGCCGCAGCAACGCGCAGGCCTGGTGGCTGCCGGGCTGCTGTTCGTGGCGGCACTCGTGCTCACCAGCGTGCTGTTGTGGAACGCGCATCGCTGGCCGCTCGTTCCCGCACTGGCGGCCGCGGCGGCCGTGCTGGGCCTGCTGATGGCCGTGGCCCGGCTCACGGCGGCCCCGCGTGCCGCTATGCTCGCGCCGCGATGAGTTCCCCTGCGCTCCTGTTGAGCGACGTCTCCTGCACCTTCGTCAGCCGCGATGCCCCCGGACAGCGCTACACGGCGGTGGCCGATGTCACGCTGGCGCTGCAGCCCGGCGAGTTCCTCTCTGTCGTCGGTCCGACCGGCTGCGGCAAGAGCACGCTGCTGAACGTGGCCGCCGGCCTGCTCGAGCCCAGCAGCGGCCAGGTCGAGGTTTTCGGGCAACCGCTGGTGGGCATCAACGCGCGTGCGGGCTACATGTTCCAGGCCGAGAGCCTGATGCCCTGGCGCACGGCGCTGGAAAACGTGATGGCCGGGCTCGAGTTCCGCGGCGTGCCCGACGCGCGGGCGCAGGCCGAGGACTGGCTGCGCCGCGTCGGCCTGGCCCCCTTCGCCGACCGCTATCCGCACCAGCTCTCGGGCGGCATGCGCAAGCGCACGAGCCTGGCGCAGACACTGGCCATCGACCCTGACATCATCCTCATGGACGAGCCCTTCAGCGCGCTGGACGTGCAGACCCGCCAGCTGATGGAGAACGAGGTGCTCGAGCTCTGGGCCACGCGTCGCAAGGCCGTGCTCTTCATCACGCATGACCTCGACGAGGCGATCGCGATGAGCGACCGCGTCGCCGTGCTCTCCGCCGGCCCGGCAGCGCACCCGATCGGCGAGTACGTGATCGACCTGCCGCGACCGCGCGACGTGGCCGAGGTGCGCATGACGCCGCGCTTTGCCCAGCTGCACCAGGCCATCTGGGCCGTGCTGCGCGACGAGGTGCTGCGCGGCTACGCCCAGCAACTGGGGCGCGCATGAAGCACCTGCGCCTGTACCAGCTCGCGCTGCTGGCGGCGGTGCTCGGCTTCTGGTACCTGATGACGACGCCGGGGCTGATTGCACCCTTCATGTTCGAGAACGACCGCCAGGCGGCCTTCTTCTTCGGCGAGCCGCTGGTCGTTGCGCAGCGCATCTGGCGCTGGTTCGTCCTCGAGTCGGACATCTACCGCCACCTGTGGGTGACGCTGGTCGAGACGCTGCTGGCCTTTGCCGTCGGTGCGCTGCTGGGCCTGGTCTGCGGGCTGTGGCTGGCGCTGGCGCCGCTGGCCAGCGCCATCCTGGAGCCCTACATCAAGGCGCTGAACTCGATGCCGCGCATCATCCTCGCGCCCATCTTCGCGGTCTGGTTCGGGCTGGGCATCGGCTCCAAGGTGGCGCTGGGTGTGACGCTGGTGTTCTTCATCGTCTTCTTCAATGTCTACCAGGGGGTGAAGGAGGTGAGCCCGGTGGTGCTGGCCAACGCCCGCATGCTGGGTGCCACACCGCGGCAGTTGCTGCGCCACGTCTACCTGCCCAGCGCGACGAGCTGGGTCTTCAGCAGCCTGCATACCAGCGTGGGCCTGGCCTTCGTCGGCGCGGTGGTCGGCGAGTACCTGGGCTCGAGCCAGGGCGTGGGCTACCTCATCCTGCAGGCCGAAGGGGCCTTCGACATCAACACCGTGATGGCGGGCATCGTCGTGCTGACGGCCTTCGCGCTGGTGCTGGATGCGCTCGTGGGCCGCATCGAGCGTCGGCTGATGAAATGGCAGCCGCGCAGCGGCGAAACGGAGAAGCTGTGAACGACCCCAGGCAGCCCACGCTGCTGGAGCTTTCGGACCCGGCGCGCCGCATCGTGCTGCGCCTGGGCTTTGGCGGCGCCTTCGCGGCGTTGATGGGAGCGCAGGCAGGCTGCGCGCAGGCGCCGGTGGCTTCCGGTGCGGCCGCGGGCGCGCGCACGCTGGGCTTCGCCTCGGTGCCACCCAGCCGGGCCGACCGCATCATCGTGCCGCCGGGCTACGTGGCCGAAGTGCTCGCACCCTGGGGTGAGCCCGTGGGCATTCCCGGGGCCATGCCTGCGTGGCGCGACGACGCAGGCAACAGCGCAGACGAGCAGGCACTGCAGATGGGCATGCACCACGACGGCATGCAGTTCTATCCCTTCGACGGATCGTCGACGCACGGGCTCCTGGCCCTCAACCACGAGTACACCGACGACGGCCTGCTGCACCCCGACGGGCTCGTGCCCTGGACCGCGCAGAAGGTGCGCAAGGCGCAGATGGCGGTGGGCCTGGCGGTGATCGAGGTGCGGCTGCAGGACGGGCGCTGGCAGCATGTGCGGCCCTCGCGCTACGCGCGGCGCACGACGATGGACACGCCGTTTGCCGTGGCAGGCCCGGCGGCCGGCCACCCGCTGCTGTGCACCGCGGCGGATCCGCGGGGCCGCCGCATCCTGGGCACCGTCGCCAACTGCGCCAGTGGGCGCACACCGTGGGGCACCTACCTCGCGGGTGAGGAGAACTTCCACTTCCTCTTCAGTGGCGGCGACACGCCCACTGCCGACCAGCGGCGCTGGGGCATCGCGCGCGGTGCCTGGTATCGCTGGGGCGAGCATGACGCCCGCTTCGACGCCACGCGCAACCCCAACGAGTTCCACCGCTTCGGCTGGGTCGTCGAACTCGACCCCTTCGACCCGCAGAGCACGCCCGTCAAGCGCACGGCGCTGGGCCGTGCCTGCCATGAAGGGGCGACGGTGGCGCTCACGCGCGATGGCCGGGCCGTCGTCTACTCGGGCGAGGACCGGCACTTCGAGTACCTCTACAAGTTCGTCAGCCGCGACCGCATGCAACCCGGCGGGGCGCGGGCCAACGCCAGCCTGCTGGACCACGGCACGCTGTATGCGGCGCGCTTCGACGCCGATGGCCGTGGCCACTGGCTGCCGCTGGTGCACGGCCTGGGCCCGTTGACGGCGGCCAACGGCTTCGCCGACCAGGGCGAGGTGCTGGTGAAGACGCGCCAGGCCTGCGACCTGCTCGGCGCCACGCGGATGGATCGACCCGAATGGCTGGCCATCGACCCGCGCAGCGGTCACATCTACTGCACCCTCACCAACAACCTGCGCCGCGGCCTGCCCGGCCAGCCGCCGACCGACGCGGCGAATCCCCGCGCGCGCAACAGCATGGGCCACATCATCCGCTGGCACGAGGACGGCGACTTCGACGCCCCCATGCTGCACTGGGACCACTTCGTGCTGGCTGGCGACCCCGAGCAGTCGCGCGCGCAAGCGCGCGGCAACGTGCGCGGGGATGCCTTCGCCTGCCCCGACGGCCTGGCCTTCGACCCCTACGGGCGCCTGTGGATCTGCACCGACATCGGGCCGCGCGACCTCGGTCAGGGCGAGATGGCGCGCCTGGGCAACAACCAGCTGCTGGCCGCCGACCCCGACAGCGGTGAAGTGCGGCGCTTTCTCACCGGGCCCGTCGGCTGCGAGATCACCGGGCCCTGCTTCACGCCCGACGTGCGTACGCTCTTCGTCAACGTCCAGCATCCCGGCGAGGCGCCCGGCGAACGCAACGACCCGGCCGATCCGCGGCGCTACTCGAACTGGCCCGATCAGCGCCCACAGGGGCGACCGCGCTCGGCGGTGGTCGTCGTGCGCCGGGTCGATGGCGGGGTGATCGGCGCCTGAGCGTGGCTTGATCGCGCTCGGGCGTGGCATTCTGCGCGCCCGGCGTGGGTAGCCCGGTGGCTGACCGCGGCTTCATGCAAAACTCCGGCCCCATTGCCCGGGCCGCAGCCGGGCGGGAGTGGGCATGTCCTATCAGTGGGGTCCGCAAGGCCCTGCATTCGAGACCGAGGGCATCTATCGCATCGAGAACCGGGTGCTGCTCGTGCGTGCGGCGCTGCTGGTGCTGCTGGCCTTGGTCATCCTGACGCTGACGCTGTCGGACCTGAGCTTCCCGCGCGGGCTGCAGACCAAGCTGCTGCGCCTGCCGCAGGACGGCAGCACGCGGCACCTGCTGTTCGGGCTGCTGCTGCTGGCGCTGGCGGTGAAGGACGTCGTGCGCATGGCGCGGCAGCGCGTGCTGCGCCTGCAACCCGGGCAGCCAGGGCCGCTGGTGGCGCCGGTGCGTACGGCCAACACCGCCAACCCGGAAGGAGCAGCGCTGCACGCCTTGTTCAGCGTCGCGCCCGTGCCGGCACCGGCCGCACCGGTCGCCTGGAGTGCCCTGCTGCTGCCGCTGGCACGGCATGCCGGCGCGCTGCCGCACGCCGTCCAGGTCTGGCTGGCCCAGCGCCTGTCGCACCTGGTGCTGCTGGGCGGCCTGGCGCTGACCCTGGGCCTGGCCTGGGTGCTGCTGCCGCCGGTGGGCGTCGTTCCCGTTGGTGGCCTGTGCATCCTGGCCGTTGGCCTGATGCAACTGCGCAGCCTGAATGCCGAGCGCGCGCCGATGGGTGCGGGCCTGGTTGCCTTGCTGCTGGCTGCAGTTCTGCTCGTTGGGCTGGGGGCAGGCTGGCTGCTCGGGCACGGGGCGACACCGGCCAGCGGCGGCTGGCTGTCGTTTGGCCTGCCGCAGGGTGCGCTGCTGCTGCTGGCTGCGCTGCTGCCAGCCGAGTTGCTGGCCTTGCGGGCCGGCCTCGTGCGGACCGACGTGCCGCTCGCGCGCGGCCCCCAACCGGCTCTGCGCAGCGTCCAGATCCAGGCCGACCCGGAGAGCGTGGCGCAGGAGCTGGAGCGCGAGCTGCACCACTACTGGAACGAAGGGGTGCCCAATCGCCGCTACCTCTGGCAGACCAACCAGGCCGACTACAAGAAGACCGGCGCGGCGTTCGCCTTCGAGTCGCTTGAGGAAACACAGCCCGTGATGGCCGCGGCCACCGCCGGCCATGGTGGCCGCCGTCGGACCTTGCTGTTGCTGCTGATGGTGCTGGCCCTCGTGCTGACCTTGGCCGGGGGCCTGCTGTGGGGCAGCATGATCTACGCGCAGCTGCAGCGCGCCGAGCGCCCTTTCACCTGGGCCGTGGCGGCCGTGCTGCTGGTGCTGGCCGGCGGCCAGGTGCTGCGCATGGCGCACCTGCTCTGGAGCCGTGTCGAGGCCGAGTCGCTGCTGCTGTCGCTGCAATGCAGCGCGGGTGCCGACGCAGCCGCGCCGATCCGGCTGCAATGGGCGGTGCTGCGTGCGCGCTCGGCCTTCTATGCCGCGGCCGATCACCGCGCTGGCAGCCGCATGCTGCTGGCCCTGGCGAGCGACGCCGCCACCGCCCAGCGCAGCGTCGAGCAGGTGCAGCGCTACGCGGAGAAGGTCAACGCCAACGCCGCCGACGGCGCCGACCCGCGCATGAACACGCCCGCGCCGCGGGCTGCGCGGCCCAGTGCGCCGGCGCCGCGCGCAGCGGCACCCGTGGCCGCCGGGGGCGCGCCCGCAGCGCCGCCCAAGCCGCCGGCCGGGGTGCGCTACTGCCTGGATTGCGGCGAGGCGATGCCTGTGGCCGCCCGTTTCTGCCCGCGCTGCGGCGAGCGCCAGCGCGGGGTCTGAAGGCCCTGCCGCGGCGCCGCGGCGCCTGCTGCGCCACACTGGGCGCATGTCGCAGATGCACTCCTGCACGGCCACTGCCGCGGCCCTGCTCGCTGGCCCTGAGCTGCCACCGATCGCGTTCGACAACAGCTTTGCGCGGGAGCTTGAAGGGCTTTACGTGCCTTGGCAGCCCGCGCCGGTGCCCGATCCGCGGCTGCTGTGGTTCAACGACGCGCTGGCCGCGGAACTCGGCCTCGACGCGGCTGCGCTGTGCGGCGCGCGCGGCGCTGCGCTCTTTGGGGGCAATGCCGTTCCCGCCGGTGCAGCACCGCTGGCGCAGGCTTATGCGGGGCATCAGTTCGGCGGCTTCAGCCCGCAACTGGGCGACGGGCGTGCCCTGCTGCTGGGCGAGGTCATCGACCGCCACGGCCAGCGGCGCGACGTCGCCTTCAAGGGCAGCGGGCGCACACCGTTTGCGCGCGGGGGCGACGGCAAGGCCGCACTCGGCCCGGTGCTGCGCGAGGCCTTGCTGGGCGAGGCGATGCACGTGCTGGGGGTGCCCACCACGCGCGCGCTGGCCGTCGTCGCCACTGGCGAGCCGGTGCGGCGCGAGCGAGCGCTCCCCGGTGCCGTGCTGACGCGCGTGGCAGCCAGTCACTTGCGGGTGGGCAGCCTCGAGTTCTTCGCCGCACGCGGGCAGATCCAGGAGCTGACGCGGTTGGCCGAGTACGCGCTGGCACGCCACGACCCGGAGCTTGCCGGCCGCGCCGACCGCTGGCTGGCATGGCTGCACGCCGTGACAGGCCGCCAGGCACGGCTGGTCGCGCAGTGGATGAACCTGGGCTTCATCCACGGGGTGATGAACACCGACAACATGACGCTCTCGGGCGAGACCATCGACTACGGGCCCTGTGCCTTCCTCGAAGCCTACGATCCGGCCACCGTCTTCAGCTCGATCGACCACGGCGGGCGCTACGGCTTCGGCAACCAGCCGCGCATCGCGCGCTGGAACCTCGCGCGGCTGGCCGAGGCCCTGCTGCCGCTGCTGGTGCAGGAAGGTCCCGAGGCCGGCACGGACCGCGCCACGGCGGCTGCAATCGAGCGCGCCCAGGCGGTGCTCGAAGGGTTCGACGCCATGTTCGAGGCGGCCCACCGCGCCGGCCAACGCGCCAAGCTCGGCCTGTCGGGTGCACAGGCGCAGGATGGCGAGCTGGCCGATGACTGGCTGGACCTGCTGCTGCAGCAGCAGGTCGACTTCACACTCGCCTGGCGGCGCCTGGCCGACGCGGCGCTGGGCAACACCGGGCCGCTGCGCGCCCTGTTTGCCGCGCCGGTCGCGCTCGAGGCCTGGCTTGCCCGCTGGCACACCCGCTGCGCTGCGGAGCCCACCACCGCGGCGGCGCGCGCGGCCGCGATGCGTCGCGCCAGCCCCTGGCTGATCCCGCGCAACCACCGTGTCGAGGAGGCACTGGCCGCCGCCGTCGATCGCGACGACCTGGCACCCTTCCTGCGCCTGCTCAGCGCGTTGCAGCAACCGTTTGACGAGCGCCCGACCGACGCCGACCTCGCCGAGCCCGCTGCCCCCGAGCTGACGGCGCACTACCGCACTTTCTGCGGCACCTGAATCTGCGCCGGCGCTGCAGCCGCGCCCGCCTGCGCCGATACTGCGCAGATGAGCGCTGCGGACGATCCGCCACCCGATGCCGCCTCCGGGCTGCTGCAGCCGACGCCAGGGCCGGCCGCGGCTGAGCAGATTCGTTCGATGCTCAACACCCATCCGGGCTGGGTGTGTGGTGTCGACGAAGAGATGCGCTATGTGTACGTCAACCAGAGCTTCTGCGAGCTCGCGCAGCGCCCGGCTGACGCCATCATCGGCCGCACCGCCGATGAGGTGCTCGGGGCCAAGGGCAGCGCCGCACGCTGGGACATGTTGCGACGCTCCTTGGCCGGCGAGACCGATCTCTTTGCCGAGCGGGCCTATGTCGACGTGCAAGGGCATGCGCGCATCGCCTGGACGCGCTATCACTGCGTTGAATATGGCACGCCTGCGCGCCGCTACTCGTATTCGATCGGCTTCGACATCACCGAACTGCGCCTGGCGCAGCAGCGGCTGAGCGTGGTGACGCAGGACATCGGCATCGGCCTGTGGGAGTACAGCGTGGTGCGCGGGGTGCTCGACTGCAACGAGGCGCTGTTGGGCCTGGTCGGTTGCACGGCGGCTGATGTGCAGGGTGAGGTCCGGCTTTGGATCTCGGGTTTCGTGGACCCGCAGGATGCCGCGCGCTACCGGCAGCGCCTGGCGCAGCTGGATGCGGGTGTGGTGCCCGCAGGCAGCGGCGAGTTTCGCGCCCGGCATCGCGACGGGCGCACGATCTGGTTCCAGGAGCGCATGCACGTGCTCGAGCGTGATGCGCAGGGCCGGCTGCTGCGTGTGGCCGGCGTGGTGCAGGACATCACCGCAGCCAAGGCGCGCGAGCTCGAGCTCGAGCAGCTCAACCACGAGCTCGAGTCCCGCATCGCCCAGCGCACTCAGGCACTGGCGCAGGCCACGCGGGAGGCCGAGCGTGCCAATGCCGCCAAGAGCGAGTTCGTCTCGCACATGAGCCACGAGCTGCGCAAGCCGCTCAACGCCATCCTCGGCTTCGGCCAGCTGCTGCAGATGGGCGCACTGCCTGCAGAGGAGGCCCAGCAGGTGCACCAGATCGTGCGCGCCGGGCACCAGTTGCTGGCCCTGGTCGACGAGAGCCTGGACCTCGCGGCGGTGGAGTCCGGCCGTATCGCGCTGCACACCGAGGCCGTGGCGCTGGCGCCGCTGCTTGCCGACTGCTGCAGCCAGCTCGACGCGGCGGCGCGGGCCGCCGGCGTCGAGATCGACACACGCGGAGTTCCTGCGGCCGCCTGTGTGAACGCCGATCGCCGCCGCTTGCAGCAGGTGCTGCTGAACCTGCTGACGAACGCGATCAAGTACAACGCCCGCCAGCCGGGGCGGGTGGTGATCTGCGCCCGTCGTGGTGAAGGGCCGCCGCCGGCGTGGGTGCTCGAGCTGGCCGACACCGGAGCTGGCATGGATGCAGCGCAGCTCGCGCGCGTGTTCGAGCCCTTCGAGCGCCTGGGTGCCGAGCACACGGGCACTCAGGGCAGCGGCATTGGCCTGACGATCGTGCGGCGCCTGGTCGAGCACATGGGCGGCGACATCGAGGTTTCGAGCATGCCGGGCGTGGGCAGTGTGTTCTGCGTCCGCCTGCCGGCGGTCCCCGCGTAGGCCGATACGGAAGGATCCTGCGCCGCGACTCTCAGGGTGTGCGGACCTGCTCGCGCAGGGTGAAGATGACGCGATCGAGCTCCGCGCGCGCCAGCACGGCGGCGGTCACCAGCTCGTCTTCGGGGCCGGCGCACAGGCGCTCGTGCAGCGCGTGCAGCGCCTGGGCCAGCCGCGGCGCACCGATGTCGGAAGCCATTCCAGCGAAGGCCAGGACGGTTCCACATGCCGCCGTCGCGTCGCCCGCGAAGGCGTGGTTCAGCGCCAGCAGCAGCGTCGCGTGGCCTTCCTGCTCGATGGCCAGCGCCAGGCCGGCTGCGCCCGGCAGGGGGTCGCCGGCGTCGGCCTGTCGCATTGCATGCAGGCGCTGCTCGAGGGTGGCGCGGTCGGCGCTGTAGCGCGTGCGATGCAGGTCGTCGCGCAGCGTCATGGTGCGGGCCAGCACCCTCTGCAGGCGCTCGGCGAGCACAGGCTTGCCAAGGTGCGCAGCAAAGCCTGCCGCGAGGGCCTGTGCCCGATCCTGCGGCCTCACGCGGCCGGTGACCGCGATGACCGGCACGCTGGGCGCGCGTTGTGAGTATTCGTGCGAGCGGATGAGCGTCAACGCCTGGTGGCCGTCCAGCCCGGGCATCGAGAGATCCAGGCAGACGAGGTCGACGTCGCCAGCCAGCATGGCAGGCAAGGCCTGCGCGGCGCGGTCGAACAAGATGACCTCGCAGCCCAGGCGGCGCAGCAGCCCGCCGAGCACCGCGGCTGATGCCGCCTCGTCATCGACCACAATGACCCTGGGATTCATCGGTTGCCGGCCTGCCAGGTGGCGGGCATGCTCCAAATTGTGCACACTGTTGGACCTCCAACGGTGCGCTGATCTCGGGTGTTGCATGAGCATGCCAGCGCCCGCAACAACAAATTCGGGTGAAGTCCGATGGTCGCACATGCCAAGGCAGCCCGTCCCAAGCGGCCCCGCATGAACGCCGCGGCCGGCGCCGCGGTCACTGCACCAGAGCGCCGAACTTCGACGGGAACGCTCCTCGAAAGCCCGGAGTATCTCTTTCGCCGCGCCCACCAGCTGGCCGTGGCGGCCTTTGCGGAGTCTTGCCGGCATCTGGACCTCACGCCCTCGCAGTACGCGGTGCTGTTCATGCTGCGTGAGGTCGGCCAGATCAGCCAGAACGAGCTCGGCCGCAAGGTGGCGCTGGACCGCTCGACCACGTCCATCGTGCTGCGCTCGCTGGGCGAGCGGCGCCTCGTGCGCGAGCACGCGGACCCGGCCGACCGCCGCAAGAAGCGCCTGCAGTTGAGCGACGCCGGGCGTTTGCTGCTGGGCGAGGCCGAGCGGCTGAGCGCCGACTCGAGCCGGCAGCTGGTGGACGTGCTCGGCCGGGAGAAGGCGCGGCAGTTGCTGAGTCTGCTCGAGGAGCTGTCCAGGGCGGCCGGCCCGGTGTCGGGCGACTGAAGGGGTGGCTGCGCGCGGTGCGGCCGCACGTCAGCGCCCGCGCACGAGGGCCTCGAAGTCGCGCAGCGGCAGCGGGCGGCCGAACAGGTAGCCTTGCTGGCGCTGGCAGCCCAGCGCCAGCAGCAGGCGGTGCTGCGCCTGGGTCTCGACGCCCTCGGCGATGACGTCTATGCCCAGGCTCTCGGCCAGCCCGATGATGGTCTGCACGACCACCGAGTCCGGCCGGCTCTGCGTCATGTTGCGCACGAAGGATTGGTCGATCTTGAGCTGGTCCAGCGGCAGCCGGGTCAGGTAGGACAGCGACGACTGGCCGGTGCCGAAGTCGTCCAGCGCCAGGCGCACGCCCAACGCACGCAGCGCGTGCATGGTGGCGACGACGTCGTCGACATCGGTCAGGATCAGGCTCTCGGTGAGTTCGAGCTTGAGCCGGCCGATCTGCGGGCCGATGCGTGTGCCAATCCCGCTCACGATGTCGCAGAAGCCGGCCTTGCGGAACTGCCGCGCGCTCACGTTGACCGCGAGCTCGAGGCGGGCCAGGTCCCCCTGGCTGCCCCAGGCCTCGAGTTGGTGGGCGGCCGTCTCCAGGACCCAGGTTCCGATGTCGGCGATGAGGGCGCTCTCCTCGGCCAGCGGAATGAACAGGCCTGGCGGCACGCTGCCGCGGCTGGGATGGTTCCAGCGCAGCAAGGCCTCGGCTCCGGTGACCCGACCTTGTGCGTCGACCTGCGGCTGGAAGTGCAGCTCGAGCTGCTCGCGCTCGAGCGCGCGGTGCAGGTCGGCCTCGAGTTCGACGCGCTGCTCGCGCTCGGCGTGCAGCGTCGGGTCGAAGAAGCGGTACGCATTGCGACCCGCATGCTTGGCCAGGTACATCGCGCTGTCGGCGCGCTTGAGCAGCTCGTCCACGCCGTGCGTGGCGCCGGCGAAGACGGTGACGCCGATGCTGGGCGAGGTATGGTGGCGCAGGCTGCCGAGCAAGAAGGGCCGGTTGAGCTCGCAGCGCATGGTCTCGGCCAGCCGCGCCGCCTGCGAGGTGGCGGTCTCGGCGTTGTCGCTCAGCGCCGCGATGAGCACGACGAACTCGTCGCCGCCTTGCCGCGCGACGGTGTCGTCGCTGCGCACGCCTGCGCTCAGCCGCGTGGCCACCTCGCGCAGGAGCTGGTCGCCGACGTCGTGCCCCTTGCTGTCGTTGAGCTCCTTGAAGTGGTCGAGGTCGATGAACAGCAGCGCGGCGTGGCGGCCCGTGCGGGTGCTGGCGGCGATCGCCTCCAGGATGCGCTCGCGCAGCAGGCGGCGGTTGGGCAAGCGGGTGAGCGGGTCGAAGAAGGCCAGCGAGCGGATGGTTTCATCGGCGCGCTTCTTCTCGGTGATGTCGGTGAACACGGCCACGTAGTGCGTCGTGCGGCCCGCGTCGTCGCCGACGGCGGTGATGCTCAGCCACTGCGGGTAGATCTCGCCGCCCTTGCGCCGGCTCCAGACTTCACCCTGCCAGTGCCGTGCACTGCGCAGCGTGGCGTGCACGCCTTCGAAAAAGGCCTGGTCGTGACGGCCTGAACGCAGCAGCTCGCCCATGCTGCGCCCGCGTGCCTCGTCGATGGTGAAGCCGGTGATGCGCGTGAAGGCCGGATTGACGCGCAGGATCGCCTCATTTGCATCGGTGATGGCGATGCCCCCCAGCGAGTCGAAGGCAATGGCTGCGATGCGCAGGTCGGCCTGCACCTGCTTGAACGGGGTGATGTCGACCGACACCACCACGTGCCCGCGCGTGGCGCCTTC
>JADZCL010000334.1 GCA_020851615.1 Rubrivivax sp. | reverse complement strand
GGCCGCAGTTCTACTTCCGCACCACGGACGTCACGGGAGCGGTGGAGTTGCCCAAGGACAAGGAGATGGTCATGCCCGGGGACAACGTGGGCATCACCGTCAAGCTCATTGCCCCCATTGCGATGGAAGAGGGGCTGCGCTTTGCCATCCGCGAAGGCGGCCGCACCGTGGGCGCTGGCGTCGTGGCCAAGATCATCGAGTGACGTCTTTCGAGCAACAGGGCTAGAAACAGGTCGAGCAGGCGCTCAGACAACGCAGCGATTCGTCGATCCGCAGGGGCATAGCTCAACTGGCAGAGCGTCGGTCTCCAAAACCGAAGGTCGGGGGTTCGATCCCCTCTGCCCCTGCCACCCGGCATCTGGCGCGGGTCGCACCCAGGCGGGCTTCGTGCCCGCGCCATTTGCGTCCCCTCTCCAACCATGGCAACCCAACCCTCAGTCCAGACCGTTTCAACCAGCGCCGACAAGGCCAAGCTGGCCGGCGCAGCCCTGCTGGTGGTGGGGGCGGTCGCCGCGTTCTACGCGCTCGGCAAGCAGGACCTGTGGCTGCGCGTGGCCGCCTTGCTGGCGGTGCTGGCAGTGGCCGTGGCGGTGTTCTTCTCCTCGGAGTGGGGCCGGCAGTTGATCGGCTTCGGGCGCGAGTCGGTGCGCGAGGTGAAGAAGGTCGTCTGGCCCACACGCAAGGAGGCGCTGCAGATGACCGGTTACGTGATGGCGTTCGTCTTCGTGATGGCGCTCTTCATGTTCCTGGCCGACAAGACGCTGGAGTGGGTGCTGTACGACCTCATCCTGGGCTGGAAGCGCTGAGGAACCCGAGCAAGCCATGAGCGACATCACACCCCCGACTGCTGCCTCCGACCCGCTCACGCCGGCCGCGGCTGTGGCATCGAACAAGCGCTGGTACATCGTGCACGCCTACTCCGGAATGGAGAAGGCGGTCGAGCGCAACCTGCGCGAGCGCATCGACCGCTCGGGCATGCAGGACAAGTTCGGCCGCATCCTCGTGCCCACGGAGGAGGTGGTCGAACTGAAGAACGGCAAGAAGACCGTGACCGAGCGTCGCATCTACCCCGGCTATGTGCTGGTCGAGATGGAGATGGCCGACGACACCTGGCACCTCGTGAAGCACACCAACAAGGTGACCGGCTTCATCGGCGGGGCGCGCAACCGACCTGCTCCGATCTCCGATGCCGAGGTCGACAAGATCGTCAACCAGATGCAGGAAGGCGCCGAGAAGCCGCGCCCGAAGGTCGAGTGGACGGTGGGCGAACTGGTGCGCGTCAAGGAAGGTCCCTTCACCGACTTCAACGGCGCGGTCGAGGAAGTCAACTACGAGAAGAGCAAGGTCCGCGTCTCGGTCACGATCTTCGGACGGGCCACGCCGGTGGAGCTCGATTTCGCACAGGTTGAAAAGGTCTGATCCGCAACGTCTGTCCGGCGGCTGCCTGCCCACGACCCCGGGCGGCCGCACATTTCCAGGGTTGAGTGACGAGGAGACCGCTGCGGCGGTCGCTTGAACTCGAGGAGTGCCAGCATGGCAAAGAAGATCGTCGGCTTCATCAAGCTGCAAGTCCCGGCGGGCAAGGCCAATCCTTCGCCCCCCATCGGTCCCGCGCTGGGTCAGCGCGGCCTGAACATCATGGAGTTCTGCAAGGCCTTCAATGCGCAGACGCAGAGCTACGAACCAGGGCTGAAGCTGCCGGTGGTGATCACGGCGTACGCCGACAAGTCGTTCACCTTCATCCTCAAGTCGCCGCCGGCCACGGTCCTGCTGAAGAAGGCGGCCAAGATCGAGAAGGGCTCGGGCAAGCCGCACCTGGAGAAGGTGGGCAAGGTCAATCGGGCGCAGCTCGAGGAGATTGCCAAGACCAAGAGCAAGGATCTCACCGCCGCCGACCTCGATCGCGCCGTGAAGACGATTGCCGGCTCGGCCCGCTCGATGGGCATCACGGTGGAAGGAGTCTGAGCATGACCAAGCTCACCAAGAAGGCCAAGACCTTGCAGGGCAAGGTCGACAGCACCAAGCTCTACCCGCTTGCCGATGCGCTGTCCATCGTCAAGGAGCACGCCACCGCCAAGTTCGACGAATCGATCGACGTGGCCGTGCAGCTCGGCGTGGATGCCAAGAAGTCCGATCAGGTCGTGCGGGGTGCCGTCGTCATGCCCTCGGGCACCGGCAAGACCAAGCGTGTGGCCGTGTTCGCCCAAGGGGCCAAGGCGGACGAAGCCAAGGCCGCGGGTGCGGACATCGTCGGCATGGACGACCTCGCCGCGCAGGTGAAGGCGGGCAACCTCGACTTCGACATCGTCATCGCCTCGCCCGACACGATGCGCGTGGTCGGCACGCTCGGCCAGATCCTCGGTCCGCGCGGCCTGATGCCAAACCCCAAGGTCGGCACCGTGACTCCCGACGTGGCCACGGCAGTGAAGAACGCCAAGGCCGGGCAGGTCCAGTTCCGCGTCGACAAGGCCGGCATCATCCACGGCACCATCGGCCGCCGCTCGTTCGATCACGACAAGCTCACGGCCAACCTGCGCGCGCTGCTCGAGGCCCTGAACAAGGCCAAGCCAGCCACCAGCAAGGGGGTCTACCTGCGCAAGGTGGCGCTGTCGTCGACGATGGGTGTCGGCGTGCGCGTCGATACCGCGTCGATCGCCGCGCCCGCCGGGGCCTGACGAAAAGGATGGCGAAGGCACCGGGGTGTCCCGGGCCCTTCGCAAGGATTGGTGGGCTGCACGCCGCCCCGTGGCGTGCAGGCTATCCAAGACCGCTGGTGAATGAACGGGAAGGTCCCGGCATTCTTAATCTCCAGCGCAGATGGCGAACCCGCTGTGAAGAGTGCTCTGATGAGTGGTTCCAAGCAGAAGGTCGCTGATTCCGGGTGGGTCTGCGCGCCGCCGCAAGGCGGGGCATGGGCCCGTTGATAGTGAGGAGCAGACCTTGAGTCTCAATCGCAACGAGAAGGCCGCCGTGGTAGCGGACGTGTCGGCGCAGGCCGCACGTTCGCAGGCATTGGCGCTGGCCGAGTACCGTGGCCTCACCGTGGAGCACATGAACAAGTTGCGCGCCGAGGCGCGCGCCAAGGGCGTCTACCTTCACATCGTGAAGAACACCCTGGCGCGTCGCGCGGTTGCCGGCACGCCGTTCGAGGTGGTCCAGGGTGCCATGGTCGGCCCGCTGATCTACGGCTTTTCCGAGGACGCTGTCGCGGCGGCGAAAGTCATCGCCGACTTCGCCAAGGGCAACGACAAGCTGGTCGTCAAGGCCGGCGTCTATTCCGGCCGCGCGCTGGACGCCGACGGGGTCAAGGCCCTGGCGGCAATCCCCAGCCGCGAGGTGCTGCTGGCGCAGGTCGCCGGCTTGCTGAAGTCGCCCATCCAGCGCATGGCGGGTGTACTGGCCGCTGTGGCCGCCAGCAAGGAAGTTGGCGCCGAAGCCGCGCCCGCTGCCTGACGCGCTGTCCATCCGACCCCATTCAGACATTCAATCGATTTCGAGGAACCCCAAATGGCATTCGACAAAGACGCTTTCCTGTCCGCCATGGACAGCATGACCGTGATGGAACTCAATGACCTGGTCAAGGCCATCGAGGAGAAGTTCGGTGTTTCCGCCGCCGCGATGGCGGCCCCGGCCGCGGGCGCGGGTGGTGGTGCTGCCGCCGCAGCAGCCGAGGAGAAGACCGAGTTCACCGTGATGCTGCTCGAGGCCGGCGCCAACAAGGTCTCGGTCATCAAGGCCGTGCGCGAGATCACCGGCCTGGGCCTGAAGGAAGCCAAGGATCTGGTCGACGGCGCGCCCAAGCCCGTCAAGGAGGCTATCGCCAAGGCCGATGCCGAGGCGGCGCAGAAGAAGCTGGTCGAGGCCGGCGCCAAGGTCGAGCTCAAGTAAGCCAGACCGCCCCCTCTCCCGCACGCGGGATGGGGGGGCTCAGAGGCCAGTGCAAAGCCGTACGGCTTTGCAGTGTTCTCTGATCCGACTGCAGGGAACGGGTTTGGTCGGACTCCGGTGCAAGGCCGGGGTTGTCCGCCAGCGGCAGGTAGTGGCCTGCCACCAGACCTCGGGCGCAAGGCCCGAGTCGGCTCGGTGCCCGGGATCGGGTGCGGAGCCAGCCAGTCGCCGACGAACCCGCTCGCCCCGGCGTGGCGCGGGTTCTCGAAACGGAGTGATCGATGGTGCAGCCGATTCCGTACACCTATACCGAGCGCAAGCGCATTCGCAAGAGCTTTGGCAAGCGCGAGAGCGTGCTCAGGATTCCCTACCTGCTGACGATGCAGCGCGATTCCTACGTCGCGTTCCTGCAGAAAGACGTGCCGCCGGCGCAGCGCAAGCCCGAAGGCCTGCAGGCCGCGTTCATCTCGGCCTTCCCGATCGTCTCGCACAACGGCTTCGTCGAGATGCGATTCGTCGAATACAACATCGCCAAACCGGCCTTCGACGTGCGCGAGTGCCAGCAGCGTGGCCTGAACTATGCGGCTGCGGTGCGGGCCAAGCTGGAGATGACCGTCTACGACCGCGAGTCGCACCCGCAGAAGGTCGTCAAGGAGATCCGCGCGCAGGAGGTCTACATGGGCGAGGTGCCCCTGATGACCGACTACGGCTCGTTCATCGTCAACGGCACCGAGCGCGTGATCGTCAGCCAGCTGCATCGCAGCCCGGGTGTGTTCTTCGAGCACGACAAGGGCAAGACGCACAGCTCGGGCAAGCTGCTGTTCAGCGCCCGCATCATCCCCTACCGTGGATCCTGGCTGGACTTCGAGTTCGATCCCAAGGACATCCTCTATTTCCGCGTGGACCGGCGCCGCAAGATGCCGGTGACGATCCTGCTCAAGGCGATCGGCCTGAACCCGGAGGCCATCCTCGCGCACTTCTTCGTCAACGACAGCTTCCGCCTGATGGACACGGGCGCGCAGATGGAGTTCGTGCCCGAGCGGCTCAAGGGCGAGGTGGCGCGCTTTGACCTCACCGACAAGAGCGGCAACGTCATCGTCGAGAAGGACAAGCGCATTACCGCGCGCCACATCAAGCAGCTCGAGGCCAGCGGCACCGGTTTCGTGAGCGTGCCCGAGGACTTCCTCATCGGCCGCGTGCTGGCGCGCAACATGGTCGACGGCGATACCGGCGAGATCGTCGCCAAGGCCAACGACGAGCTGACCGAGGCCCTGCTGAAGAAGCTGCGTGCCGCGGGCATCAAGGACTTCCAGTGCATCTTCACCAACGAGCTCAGCCAGGGCGCCTACATCAGCCAGACCCTGGCCAGCGACGAGACCGCTGACCAGCTCTCGGCGCGCGTGGCCATCTATCGCATGATGCGCCCGGGGGAGCCGCCGACCGAAGACGCGGTGGAGGCCTTGTTCAACCGCCTCTTCTACAGCGAGGACACCTACGACCTCTCGCGCGTGGGCCGCATGAAGTTCAATGCCCGCGTCGGACGCGACACGCCCGAAGGCAAGATGAACCTCAGCAACGAGGACATCCTGGACGTCGTCAAGATCCTCGTCGACCTGCGCAACGGCAACGGCGACGTCGACGACATCGACCCCCTGGGCAACCGGCGCGTGCGCTGTGTCGGCGAGCTGGCCGAGAACCAGTACCGCTCGGGACTGGCGCGCATCGAGAAGGCGGTCAAGGAGCGCCTGGGCCAGGCCGAGACCGAGAACCTGATGCCGCACGACCTGATCAACTCCAAGCCGATCACCGCGGCGCTCAAGGAGTTCTTCGGCGCCAGCCAGCTCAGCCAGTTCATGGACCAGACCAACCCGCTCTCCGAGATCACGCACAAGCGGCGCGTCTCGGCCCTGGGCCCGGGCGGTCTGACGCGTGAGCGCGCCGGCTTCGAGGTGCGCGACGTGCACCCGACCCACTATGGCCGCGTGTGCCCAATCGAGACGCCCGAAGGCCCGAACATCGGCCTCATCAATTCGCTGGCGCTCTTTGCGCAGCTCAACGAGTACGGCTTCCTCGAGACGCCGTACCGTCGCGTCATCGATGGCAAGGTGACCGACCAGATCGACTATCTCTCGGCGATCGAGGAAGGCAAGTACGTCATCGCCCAGGCCAACGCCCTGCTCGATGGCGATGGCCGCCTGATCGACGAGCTCGTGTCCGCGCGCGAGAAGGGCGAATCGGTCCTGCTGTCGCCCGGGCGTGT
>JADZCL010000333.1 GCA_020851615.1 Rubrivivax sp. | reverse complement strand
TGTGGATGGTCGTCGGAAACCACCAGCGCCGCCGGCTGCCGTGCTTCATCCAACACGTCGGGCGCCGCCTCTCCAGTCAGCACCTGCCAGGCCTGTTCGGCAGCCGACTGCGCCGAACGCAACTCCACCTCCTCGGTCTGTGCGGCCAGCAATTCACCCAGTGCCCGGTTGGCATCGATGCGGGCCAGTTCGCCGGCCTGCCAGCGCCGCCGCACGTCGGCCTCCAGCGCAAGGGCGGTCCCCACGCGTGTGGCTGCCAGTGCGGCGGCCTGTCGCGCCGCAGCCAGTTGCCACCAGGCCTGGCGCAGCTCGCCAGCGATCTGCAGGTGCAGTTCACGGTTGCGCGCATCCACCTGCACCGCTGCGCTGCGCGCCTGCAGCCGGCGCGCGCTGCGTTGCCCGGGCAGCCACAGCGGCACGGCCACTTCGGCCTCCCACTCCTGTTGGCCACGGTTGGCATTGAAGCGGTCACTGCGGCTGGACAGCGACAAGGCCGCAGGGGCCGGCGTGAGCGCCGCAGCCAGATCGCCTTGTGCCTGCGCCTGCGCCTGGCGCGCGGCATGGGCAGCGGCCTGCGGATGGCGCGCCCAGGCGAGCTCGACGGCCTGCGCCAGCGTGCCGGCCTGCGCCGGCCACGCTGCAACCAGCAACCACCCGAGCCCTGCGCAGGCGAGCGATGCCCAGGCGCGCACTCCCTGCGCAAGCCGTGCCTGGGGATGCGTGCTGCGGGCCATCGACACGGTCAGGAGCAATGCGTTCATGGCGCCTGGACCGCCACCGGAGTTGCTGATGGCGCGGATCCTGCAGCGCTGGTGCCTACCGCCCGATGACGCGCACATTACGATCGCGTCATCTCCGTGTCATGTTCGGGACGGCGTGCGCGGCGTACCGTCCTGCCCCGCACCCTGCAATCCGCCGCCTGCGCAGCGAACTGGAGACCGGCCCCATGAAGCTGCTGATCGTCGAGGACGAGAGCATTACCGCGGACTACCTGCGCCAGGGCCTGACCGAGGCAGGCTTCCTGGTCGAGCTGGCGCGCACCGGCCTGGACGGCCATCACCTGGCCATGACCGGTGATCACGACCTGCTGATACTGGATGTCATGCTGCCCGATGTCGACGGCTGGCGCATCCTGAAGGCGCTGCGCGACGCGGGGCGCCATGCACCGGTGCTCTTCCTGACCGCTCGCGACAGCGTGCATGACCGCGTCAAGGGCCTCGAAGCCGGCGCCGACGACTACCTCGTCAAGCCCTTCGCGTTTGCCGAACTGCTCGCCCGCGTGCGCACCCTGCTGCGCCGGGGCGTCGCGCCGCCGCTGGACGACCGGCTGGAGGTGGCCGACCTGGTGCTCGACGTGCCGCGTCGCCGCGCCACACGCAGCGGCCGGCGCCTGGCCTTGACGGCCAAGGAATATGCGCTGCTGGAGCTCCTGGTACGCCGCCGCGGCGAGGTGCTGCCGCGCTCCATGATTGCCTCGCAGGTCTGGGACATGAACTTCGACGGCGACTCCAACGCCATCGACGTGGCCATCCGCCGGCTGCGCGCCAAGGTCGACGACGACTTCGACCCCAAGCTCATCCAGACCGTGCGCGGCATGGGCTACATGCTGGATCTCCCCGATGCAGGGTGACCCCGGACAGCGCCACCCCTGGTCGCTTGCGCGCAGGATCACGCTCGTCCTCAGCCTGACCATCGGGGCCCTGTTTGCGTCCAGCGCCTGGCTGGTCTCGCAGTCGATCGATGACCACTTCGAGCTGCTGGACTTCGACGCGCTCCGGGCAGTGACCGAATCGCTGCGCCAGACCCTGGCCCGCCCGCAGGGCGACGCCCTCCCACCGGGGCATGGGCCCGAGCTGGACCGTGCCGTGACCGGCGACCACGGCATCCACTACGCCGTCTTCGACAGTGCGGGGCAGCCGATCTACGCCCGTGCGCCCGCTGCACTGCTCGCAGCCGCCCGTGCCATCGAGCCCGCACCGGCGCTGGAGCGCAGTGTGGTGCACGTCTGGAAGGCCGCAGGGGACAGCTACCGCGGCGCCGTGCTCGCGCTGGATGGCCGGCGCGTCGTCGTGGCCCTCTCGACGAATGTGCACGAGCACTATCTGGCCGACCTGCGCCGTGCCTTGTGGGCGGGCGCCGTCGCGGCCACGCTGCTGGCCGTCGTCGCTGCGGTGCTGGCCGTGCGATGGGGCCACGCGCCGCTACGGCGCATCGGCGCCACCGTGAAGGGCATCACTGCGGACAACCTGCATGTGCGCCTGGATCCGCGCGAGGCACCGGCCGAGTTGTCCCCGCTGGTGATGTCGTTCAACGCCATGCTCGACCAACTGCAGGCCAGCTTCGAGCGGCTCGCGCACTTCTCGGCCGACATTGCCCACGAGCTGCGCACCCCGGTCACGAACCTGATGACGCAGACCCAGGTGGCTCTGGCCAAGGACCGCAGCGGCGCCCAGTATCGGGAGGTGCTGTACACGGGCCTGGATGAACTGGACCGCCTGCGCAGGATGATCGGTGACATGCTGTTCCTTGCGCAGGCCGAGAACCCGACGCTGCGGCTTGCACGCGAGACCCTGGACCTGGAAGCCGAGGTGCGGGCCTCGTTCGACTTCTTCGAGGCCTGGGCCGATGAAGGCGGCGTGGCGCTGCGCCTCGAACACCGGCCCACCGAATCGCACGCCATCGTTGCCAATCGGGGCATGCTCCAGCGGGCTCTGTGCAACCTGCTGGGCAATGCCTTGCGCCACACGCCACGAGGGCAAGCCATCACCGTGCGCCTGGCACACGAGGGCAACGCCGTGCAGGTCGAGGTCCACAACCCAGGGCAGGCGATCGAACCCGAGCACCTTGCCCACCTGTTCGAGCGCTTCTACCGCGTCGACCCGGCCCGCCATCGTGACGGCGAGGGCACCGGCCTCGGGCTGGCCATCGTCAAGGCGATTGCCGAAGCCCATGGGGGAACAGCGGGCGTCGAATCCGGTGCGGGGCAAACGCGGTTCTGGATCCGCTTGCCTGCACCCGGCGCCGGCAGTTGACGCCCCATCTGGCGCCGCCGCCCCC
>JADZCL010000332.1 GCA_020851615.1 Rubrivivax sp. | reverse complement strand
CGGCGCGCAGGAATGCACACACGCCCCGTGTGGGTTCCGCCCCAAAATTGGCCCGGCCGGGCACGCTCCCGGGTCCACCCGGGACTGCCGCCTTGTCCGCTGAAACCCAGATCGACGAATCACTGCTTGCCGAGGCGCCGGAGTCGGTGCTCGAGCCCGTCTTGCCAGCGGCCATGCAGACCCAGTTCGCACGCGCCAGCGTGCAGCCGTTGATCGCGCGCTACCTCTTCTGCACACTGGCGTTGCTCGGTGCGACGGGTCTGGCACTGCTCACGCAACTGCGGCTGCCCGGCGTGCCGATGGCCTGGATGCTGGCCGCCTTCGGTTCGCTGCTGCTGCTGAGCCTGGCCAGCCTGCGCCTGCGGCCACCAGCCGCCGAGTGGGCGCTGCCGGCGATGGTCACGCTGGCCGTGGCGGCGACGTCGATGGGCGCCGTCTTCACCGGCAGTGGCCTGACTTCGCCAGCCTTTGCCCTGCATGCCTTGCTGGCCTGTGTGCTGTGCGCGCTGGTGCGCCGACGCTTTGCGCTGCCCGTGGTGGCCTTGATGGCGGCGGCGGCCTTCGGGGTGGCGCTGGCTGCGCCGACGGCGACCGCGGGCCAGCCGCAGGGGCTGCGCATCGTCGTCCACCTGCTGGTGCTCGCCAGCGGCGCCGGCGGTGGGCTGGTGCTGGCCGAGACGGTCGCCCGCCACATGCGGGCAGCCGACGAGCGCGAGCACCGCTTCCGCAGCCTGCTGGGCATCGCCGCGGATGGCTACTGGGAGATCGACGAGCACTACCGTCTCGTTGCGGCCAACGGGCGTCGCCCGGACGCCTTCGATTTCGGCGCCCAGCAGCGTCTGGGGGTGCTGCCCTGGGAACTGCCCGAATTCGACTGCAGCGAGGAGACGCTCGACCTGTTGCAGGCTGACCTGGACACGCGGGTGCCAATCCGCGATCTGGCCCTGCAGTGGCGCCTGCCCACGGGCGACGTGCGCCACCTCGTCGCCAGCGGCGAGCCGCGCTTTGACGCCCGCGGCGTTTTCACCGGCTACTGGGGCGTCGTGCGCGACGTCACGCGCGAGCTGCGCGCGCGGCAGGCGCTGGTGGCCACCGAGACGCGCTACCACGAGCTGTTCTCGCGCATCCCCACGCCGCTGGTGCTGCATCGCGCCGGGCGGGTCATCGATGCCAATCCGGCGGCGGTGGAGATGTTCGGCTTCGAATCGCTGGCGGCGATGGTCGGCTGCGACCTGCTCACCCGCTACGAGAGCGGCGACTCCCGTGAGCGCGCGCGCCGCCGCATCGAGGACCTCGAGCAGCTCACCGCCGGCCAGGGGCTGCCGGTGGCTGACTTCCGGGTCTCCGGGCGCTTTGGTCGCCGGGTCTGGGTCCGTGCCACCGGCGTGCGCGTGGAGGCCGATGACGGCCCGGCCCTGCTCACCATCTACGTCGACGACACCGAGCGCCGCGCGGCCGAGGAGGCCGTGCGCCGCTCCGAAGCCATGCTCTCGCACCTGGTGGCGACGAGCCCGGACGTGATCACGCTGACCGATCTGGCAACCGGCCGCTATGCGATGGCCAACCAGAGCTTCGAGCGCATTACCGGCTACACCACCGCCGAAGTCGTCGGCCGCACCTGGGTCGAGCTCGGCATCTGGCACGACCCGGCGCAACGCGAGGCCTTCATCGAGCAGCTGCGCCAGGACAACCGCGTGCAGGAGCAGACGGCGACCTTCGTCGACAAGGCCGGGCGCCCGGTGCTGATGCGCGTTTCGGGCGCGCGCTTCGGCATGGACCGGCGCGAGTACGTCGTCATCAACGCGCGCGACGTCACCTCCAGCGAGCGCGAGCGGGTCGAACGCGAGGCCATCCTCGAGACGGCGCCGATCGGCATCGCCGTCACGCGGGAGCGCCGCTTCGTGCTCGCCAACGCGCGGATGGAGCACATGTTCGGCTGGCAGGATGGAGAACTCCTCGGCCAGCCGCACGACCTGATCTGGAGCGACTCCGAGGGCGTCGTGCGCGTCGAGCAGGGCGAGGCCGACATTGAATGCCAGCGCCGCGACGGCAGTCGCTTCGTCGCGCATGTGCTGGCCAAGGCCATCGACCCGGAGCACGCCGCAGGCGGCGGCACGCTGTGGGTGGTGCAGGACGTCACCGAGCGGCGGGGTATCGAGGCCGCGCTGGCGCGCGCGCGCGACGAGGCCGAGGCCGCCAGCCGCGCCAAGAGCGCCTTCCTTGCCAACACCAGCCACGAGCTGCGCACGCCGCTACACGGCATGCTGGGCCTGGCCGACCTCGCGCGGGCGCCCGAGCTCGACGAGACGCGCCGGCGCCAGTACCTCGACCAGATCTCGGAGATCGCGCAGTCGCTCACCGGCATCATCAGCGACATCCTCGACCTCTCCAAGATCGAGGCCGGCAAGCTGCAGATCGAGGCCGCCACCTTCGACCTGGGCGAACTGCTGCGCGCCGTCTGCCGCGCCTATGGCACGCTGGTGCAGGGCCGGGACCTGGCGCTGCATCTGCAGCTGGCGCCGGAGGCCGCGACCACGGTGCGCGGCGATCCGCTGCGGGTGCGCCAGATCATCGGCAACTATCTCGGCAACGCGATCAAGTTCACCACCTGTGGCGAAATCGTGCTGGCCGCCACGCGCACGGGTGAGCGGGTGCGGCTGGAGGTGCAGGACAGCGGCGATGGCATCGCACCGGAGGTGCAGGCGCGGCTGTTCCAGCCCTTCACGCAGGCCGACGAATCGACCACGCGGCGCTTTGGCGGCACGGGCCTGGGCTTGTCGATCTGCCGCGAACTGGCGCAGTTGATGGGCGGCACGGTCGGCGTCACCAGCCAGTCCGGGCGGGGCAGTTGCTTCTGGGCCGAGCTGCCCCTGCCCGAGGCCACCAGCCTGGCGCCGGCGCCGCCCGCACCGGTGCAGTCGGTGGTCGACCGGCTGCGTGGCGCGCGCGTGCTGATGGTCGAGGACAACGCCGTCAACATGCTGATCGCCGTTGCGATGCTCGAGCGTTGGGGCGTGCAGGTCGGCCAGGCCGGCGACGGGCGCGAGGCGGTCGATGAAGTCGAGCAGGCGGCGGCCGGCGGGCGCCCCTTCGACGCCGTGCTGATGGACCTGCAGATGCCGGTCATGAGCGGCTACGAGGCCACCCGGCTGCTGCGCGCGCGCGCAGCCGGCCGCGGCGTGCCGATCATCGCCCTCACCGCCGCAGCGCTGGTCAGCGAGCGCGAACAGGCCCTGGCCGACGGCATGGACGACTTCCT
>JADZCL010000331.1 GCA_020851615.1 Rubrivivax sp. | reverse complement strand
GTTCATGCCGCCGATTCCACCCATCACCAAGGCGCTGATGCTCATCTGCACGGCGCTCTTCTGCATCTCGCTGTTCGTGCCGCTGACGGCGTGGTTCGCCCTCTGGCCGGTCGAATCCGGGCGCTTCATGCCCTGGCAGGTGCTGAGCTATGCCTTCCTGCACGGCGATATCACGCACCTGTTCTTCAACATGTTCGGGCTGTGGATGTTCGGCTCCGAACTCGAACGTCTGTGGGGCTCGCGGCGCTACATCAACTTTCTTCTCGCGGGCGCGCTTGCGGCAGCCGGCTCGCAGATCGTGTTCACCCTCGTCACCACGTCGATGGCGCCGACGGTAGGCGCCTCAGGCAGCCTCTACGCGCTGCTGCTGGCCTTCGGCATGCTGTTCCCCAACCGCACGATCATGCCGTTGTTCCCGCCGATCCCGATGAAGGCCAAGACCTTTGTGCTGATCTTCGGCGGACTCGAGTTGCTGCTGGGCCTGGCCGGCTCCAGTGGCGTGGCGCACTTCGCGCATCTGGGTGGCATGCTCGGGGGCTGGCTGATGATCCGCTACTGGCGCGGCCAGGCGCCCTTCACGCGGCGCCGCCGCTGAAGCCTCCCGCCGCCGGCGCCGTACCAAGCAGGCCTGTGGCCACGGTCGGGTAGCGCAGCCGCAACCCGAGTTCGCTGCGCAGGCGCTGGTTGGCGAGGCGCCGCGATTCGTTCATGAAGCTCAGTTGCACCGGCGAGAGCTGCCGCATGGCGGCCTGCCTGTCGATACGCGGCGGTCGCGGCAAACCATGCAGGTCGGCAACCAGGTCGAAGTACTCGCCCATGCGCAATTCGCTGTCATCGACGACGTTGAACACCCGCTGCGGCCGGCCACGATAGAGCGCAGCAACGCACGCACGCGCCAGGTCATCGGCATGGATGTGGCCCGTGTAGACATCGTCCTGCGCCTGCAGGACCGGCGTTGCGCGCCGCAAGCGCTCACGCGGGTCGCCGCCGGCCCGGTCGAGCGCGTAGATGCCTGGTACGCGCAGGATGCTCACGCAGGCGCCGGCGCGCCTGCCATACCAGCGCAACGTGGCTTCAGCGTCAGCGCGCCGCTGGGCGCGTGCACTGGCCGGGGCGATCGGCCGCGTCTCGGGGACCCGCGCGCCCGCGCAATCACCGTAGACGCCGCTGGTACTGGCATAGACGATGCGCTGCACACGCCCACTGCGTGCCAGCGCGTGCACGAGCCGGCGCGTGCGCGCGTCCACGACCCCGTCCACACTCGGTGGGGCCAGGTGCAGGACGGCGTCACAGAGTCCACCCAGGCGCCCAAGCGTGGCCGCGTCGTCCAGATCGCCCCGCAGCGCGGCGGCCCCGGCGGCGCGCAGTTCACCGATGCGTGCAGGCGAGGACGTCAGCGCCAGCACGTGCCAGCGCGGGTGCACCAGGCGCAACACGCGCAGTCCGATATCACCGCAGCCGATGATCAACAACTGTCGGCGCCGCTGCGAGCAAATGGGAAGAGTCATGGCTGGGGGTCTGGTTCTGGCCGCGCCCCAAACCCTCGGGCAGTGGCGGCCCTCTCGTCGCAGCGCATGGCGCCGCACGGGGAATGTCGCATAGCCGGGTGCAGAGTGGGTGCAAGCAGCGTCTGCCCGGCCTCGGCCGGGCAGAATCGCCAGCCAAGTCCAGCCCCCAGGCTGCCGCCGCAGCCTTGCCCGCCGTGAGTCACCGCATCACCCTCAAGCCCGCCGGGCGCAGCTTCGACGTCGAGGACGACGAGCCCATCCTGGCCGCCGCCATCCGCCAGGGCATCGGCATGCCCTATGGCTGCCGCGACGGTGCCTGCGGCTCCTGCAAGAGCCGGCTGCTCCAAGGCCAGGTGGCCCATGGTCCGCATCAACTCAAGGCCCTGCCCACGGCTGAGGCCGAGGCCGGCCTCATCCTCACCTGCTGCGCGCGGGCGCTCAGCGATTGCGTGGTCGAGGCTCGCGCGGTGCCCGGCGCGGGCGAACACCCGGTCCAGAAGATGCCCACCCGCGTACTTGCCATCGAGCGCGCCGCGCATGACGTGGCCATCGTGCGGCTGCAGTTGCCCGCAAACCAGTCGTTCCAGTACTTTGCCGGCCAGTATCTCGAGTTCATCCTCAAGGACGGTGCGCGCCGCAGCTACAGCATGGCCACGGCACCCACCCGCCTGGGCAGCCCACCAGCCATCGAACTGCACATCCGGCACATGCCCGGTGGCCTCTTCACCGATCAGGTCTTCACGACCCTGAAGGAGCGCGACATCCTGCGCGCCGAAGGCCCCCTGGGGAGTTTCTTCCTGCGAGAGCGCAGCGGCAAGCCCATCATCCTGCTGGCCAGCGGCACGGGTTTCGCGCCTGTGCAGGCGATCCTCCAGGATCTGGTCGATCACGGCATCGAGCGCCCGACGACGCTCTACTGGGGTTGCCGGCGCCAGGCCGATCTGTACCGCCATGAATGGTGCACGCAGCAGGCTGCCGAACATGCCTGGCTGCACTACGTGCCGGTCCTCTCCGAAGCCAGCCCCGAAGACTCGTGGCCGGGCCGAACGGGTTTCGTCCACCACGCGGTCATGGCCGACTGGCCCGATCTCAGCGGCCATCAGGTGTATGCCTGCGGCACCCCGCTGATGGTCGAAGCCGCCGAGCGCGATCTCATCAGCAACTGCCAGTTGCCGCCTGACGAGTT
>JADZCL010000330.1 GCA_020851615.1 Rubrivivax sp. | reverse complement strand
TGTCGTTGATGCGCTTGAAGTGGTCGATGTCGATCACCACCAGCATCAGCGGCTCCTGCGGGTAGCGGCTGCGCAGCGCCTGCAGGCCCAGGGTGAGCTGGCGCCGGTTGGCCAGCCCGGTGAGTGGATCTTCCAGCGCCAGGCGCTGGAGTTCGTCGGCCGCCACGCTCAGGCGCGTCATGTCGCCCTCCAGCTCGACATTTCGCTGCCGCAGTGATGCGGCCTCGGCGCGCGTGCGCTCCAGGTCGAGGCGGATCGCCATCACCTGCGCGCGGCTGTCGGCCTCGGCCTTGAGCAACTCCTCGCGCATCTGCGTCGAGCACTTGTAGCTCTCGAGGGCATCACGCCAGCGACGGCGCGCCTCGTGCTGGCGGCTCTTCTCGAGATGGGCGCGCACCAGTTCGCCCTTGTCCTGGCCTTCGGCCAACAGCGTCAGCGCGGCATCGATGTGACGCGCTGCGGCGCGCGGCCGCAGCGCCCTGCGCTCCACCTCGGCCAGCCGCAGGTGCAGCGCACCGCGCTCGGGCAGCGCGCCGGTGGCCTGCACCGCGGGCATCGCGCGCAGCAGCAGGCTGCGCGCGGCGTCGAGCTGCCCCAGGTCGATCCAGCCCTCGGCGGCGGCCTGGGCACACTGGGCAACGAGGTGCAGCCGCCCCTGCTCGTGCAGCGTGTCCACCAGCGATGACATCTCCGCAACCCAGCGCGGCAGCTCGTTGGACTCCCCGGCGGCCTGCTGCTGGCGCGCAACCCCGATGCGGCACATCACCAGATTGCACGCACAGATCAGGGTGATGATGGGCTCGTCGAACTCGCGCGTCAGCCGCTGTGCATGCTCGGCGGCCTCGCTGGCCTGGCGGAACTTGCCCAGCGCCTGGTAGGCAGCACCCGCGTTGTTCCAGAACACGCATTGCGCGTGCGGCTGCGTCTGCAGGCTGGGCAGGTGCACGATGGCGCGCTCCAGCAGCACCAGCGTTTCACCCACATCGCCCAGGCGGGCCACGCTGAGCGCCTGCAGGCCCAGCGAGCGCACCATCCGTTCAATCGCGTCCAGGCGCCCGAACAGCTCGAGCGCGCGGTAGCCGGCAACGGCAGACTCCTTGACGCGCCCGGCGTACTGGTGCGCCAGCAGCATCACGTGGTAGCAGATGCCTTGCTGCAGCGCGTCGCCGCTGGCCTCGAGCCTGGGCAGCAGGGCCTCGCAGGCGGCGAGCGCTTCCTCGATGTGGCCTGCGCGCACCAGGCGGTCGGCCGCCGCAACCTCGTCGGCGAGCGCCGTGTCCTGCCCTGCGGTTGGCCCGTGCCTGGGCGGCAGGAGCTGCATGGGCAGCGCGGGCGGCTTCACGCGTGCCATCGGCGCTGCTGACGCTGGCGCACGCAGGCGCGGCTTGGCGCTGCGGTTGGAGCGGCCGGAGCGGCCGGAGCGGCTGGGGCGGGAGGACGGCATGGCAGGTGGGGAAGAGATGCTCAGGGCCTCTGGAGCGAGCGCTGCTGCCTCACGGTTTCGCGTCTGCATCGGCGCGCCGTGCGCAAACTGAAGCCTCTGGGCAGGCCGCGCGTGCAATGCGCCGCGCAGAGGACGACCTGCAGCAGTGCCCGTGGCGCGCTGCCCCTGCGACGGCGACCCGGCCGCCAGGCGCGGGTTCAATACTGCACGCGGGCGAGGTAGGTCTTCTGAGCCGCATCGCGCGCCTGCGCAAGCGTCGTGATGCCTTGCGCAGCCAGCAGCGGGACCATCTTCAGGAAGACCTCGGCCGTGACCATGGCGTCTCCCAGCGCCGTGTGGCGCCCGAGGATGGTGACGCCCAGGCGCTCCGCGATGGCCTCGAGGCTGTGGCTCTCCTGCTGAGGGTGGATCACCGCCGAGAGGAGCAGCGTGTCCAGCACCGGCTGCATGAAGCGCACACCGCTGCGCGCCTCCTCGATCTGCAGGAAGGTCATGTCGAAGGCGGCGTTGTGCGCCACCAGCACGGTGTCCTGTGCAAACGCATGAAAGGCCGGCAGCACGGTGCCGATGTGCGGCTGGCCGGCCACCATCGCCGGCGTGATGCCGTGGATGGCGATGCCCGCGGCCGGCAGGTCGCGCTCGGGATCGACGAGCTGCTCGAACACCTCCTGCCGCCGCAGCTTGCCCGCGACGATGCGCGTGGCACCGATCTGGATGATGCGGTCGCCCGCACGCGGCGCCAGGCCCGTCGTCTCGGTGTCGAAGACGGTGAAGCTCAGCTCGAGGAGGCGGCGCTCGCCCAGCGCCGCGTCGTCTTCGCGCGCGCCGAAGAGATCGAAGTCGTAGAACTCGGGCCGGCTGTCGCGCTGCAGGACGGTGGCCGCCTCCAGCGCGCGGCCTTCACGCGCCAGCGGCAGCAGGAAGCGGAACAGGTTGGCGTGCCGCACGCGCTCGCGCTCGAACCAGAAGGCCCCGCCGTGGCGCTCGACGACGTCGCGCACGGTGAGCGCGCTGCCTTCCTCGCCGACGCGGATGGTGTCGGTCTCCCAGCCGGTCACCGTCTCGGTGCTGAGCGGTGCGCCGCTCCACAGCAGATCGAGCTGCGCGCGCCCCTCGTGCTGGGCCAGGCGCAGCTGCACCAGGCGCACCTGGTACTCGTCGACCAGCCGCCCGGCCAGGTAGAGCAGAGTCTGCAGCAGCGAGTAGCTGTCGACCTCGAGCCACAGCGCCGGCGCGACATCATCGGCGACCGCGCGGCAGTCCAGCTGCTGCGCGATGCGCCGCGCGGCCGCGGCCAGCAGGTCCGCGCCCTGCATGTCCTCCAGCGGCCAGCGCGTCTTCATGGCCTGCGTCGTGTGCTCGGCCACTGCGCGGATGCGCCGGCTCATCGCCGCCACCTCGTCGCGCACGACACCCTGGAAGCGTTCACGCGTGGCAGCGTCGAGCTCGGGGTCGTCGAGCAGCTCGACGGCCGCCTGCAGATTGCCCAGCGACGCGCGGCTGTCCTCGGTCAGGCGGTGCAGCATGCGGTCGCGCGCGTTCTCGTCGGCGAAGTCGCGGGTGATGTTGTCCAGCATCAGCACGAAGCCCACCAGCAGTCCCGGCTGTGCGGGGTCGCGCACCGGCGCCATCTGCACGCGCAGCAACTGGCCCCCGCGCGTGCCGGTGACGAACTGCGCCGACGGGTTGGCCGCACCACGCTGCAGCCGCTGCTGCACGCTCTCGAGCGCGTGTGCAACCAGTGCCCGGTCGAACACGGCGTAGATGCTGCGCCCGATGCCCAGCAGCTCGGCGCCGGCGGCCACGGCATCCGAGAGCGCACGAAACTGCAGCCGCGCGCGCGCGTTGTAGAGCAGGATGCGGCCGTCGAGATTGCACACCACCACGCTGTGCGTGAGCTCGGCCATCAGCGCCGCCAGGCGACTGCGCTCGAGCTCGATGTCGCGCGCCGCGGCCTGCACGCGCTCGTCCAGCCCCGCCTGCAGCGCCCCGCGCTGCTGCACGAGCGCGTTGAACGCCCCCTGCAGCGCCTGCAGTTCGGCGGCCCCCGGCACGGCCAGCTCGCGCTGTACGCCCCCCTGCACCAGGGCCTGCGCCTGTTCGGCCAGGCGTGCACTGGCTGCGCCCCAGTGCCGCCAGGCACGCTGCAACAGCAGGCCCAGCACCAGCGAGACCAGCAGCCAGGCCATCAGCACGAGCGCAATACGCTCCTGCAGCAGCGGCCACAGAGTCTGCCGCTGCTCCGCGGCAAACGTTGCCGCCAGGCCCAGCGCCAGCGCCGCAGTCCACAGCGCGAGCACGAGCGCGGGCAACAGCGCCGCGACGAGGCCGCGCACGTCCTGCTTCATGCGCCTTGTTCCAGCAGCTCGCGCACGCGCGCGGCCAGCTCGCGCGTGGAGAAGGGCTTGGTCATGTAGGCGTCCGCCCCCAGCGCCAGGCCCTGCGTGACATCGGTATCCCGCCCCTTGGCGGTGAGCAACAGGATCTTCACCCCGGCCAGCGTCTCGTCGGCGCGCACCGACTGGCAGACCTCGAAGCCGGTGCGCCCGGGCATCATCACGTCCAGCAGCACGAGCGCCGGGCGCTCGGCGCGGATCATCGACAAGGCCTGCTCGCCGTCGCGCGCCACCAGCACCTGGTGGCCTTCGCGCTTCATCAGGTATTCGAGCGAGACAACGATGTTGGGCTCGTCATCGGCGATCAGGACCTTGTGCGTCATGGATGGGCCTCCCCGTTCACGGGCGCATGCTGCCATGGCAGTTCGAAACCGAAGCATGCCCCTGCGCCGGGCACGGACTGCAGCCACATGCGGCCGCCGAAATGCTCGACGATCTCGCGGCTGATCGGCAGGCCCAGGCCGGTGCCCTGCGGGCGCTGGCCCGGGTCCCCACCCTGGCGGAACTTCTCGAACACGAGCGCCTGCTGCGTCGGCGGCACGCCCGGCCCGTTGTCCTGCACCTCGATGCGTGCGACCCGTTCATCGGCATGCAGGCGCACGACGACGCGCCCTCCGCGCGCAGGCACGAACTTGGCTGCGTTCGAGAGCAGGTTGAGCATGACCTGCAGCAGCCGGTCGGGGTCGGCGCGCAGCAGCGGCACGCGCTGCGGCAGCTCGAGCACGAGCTCGGCGGCGCGCTCGCGAAAGAGCTCGGCCGTCGTCTGCGCCGCGTGCTCGACGAGGGCGCGCAGGTCGACATCGGCACTGCGCCATTCGGCCCGGCCCGACTCGATCTTGGCCAGGTCGAGCACCTGGTTCACCAGGCGCGACAGCCGCTCGCCCTCGGCCACGATGATGGCCAGGAACTGCGCGCGCTGCGCGGGCTCCATCTGCGGGTCGTCCTGCATCAGCTCGGCCAGGGCACGGATGCTGGTCAGCGGCGTGCGCAGCTCGTGCGTGACGCTGCTCATGAAGTCGTCCTTGAGCTTGTCCAGGCGCGCCAGCTCCTCGTTGACGTGGCGCAGCTCGGAGGCCTCCTCGACAATGCGCTGCACATCGTCCAGCGCCAGCGCCTCTTCCTCGACCACCGAGGCGACCATCGCGCGTGCGGACGCACTGCCGATGGTCCCGGCCAGCTGCGTCTCCACCCACTGCACCGTCTGCGCATCCCCGGGCAGCGCGGCCACGCCGCCTACGCCGCGCTCGCGCGCGTAGGCCTCAAAGAGCACGGCGGCGCGCTCAGGTCCTAGAAAGCGCCCGGCCAGCGCGCGCAGCTGCGGCACCTCCGCACGCCCGCGCCAGAAGGCCTGCCGGCTGGCCTGGCCCTCGAAGACATCGACGAAGCGCACCGCCTGCGCGGCCTCGGCCGCACTGGGCGGGCGCCACAGCGAGACTCCGACATAGAGGCCGAGGTTGGCCAGCAGACTCCAGAACAGCGAGTGCGTGAGGTTGTCCATGCCGGCCAGGCCCAGCAACGCCTCCGGGCGCAGCCAGGGCAGGCCCAGCAGGCCTTCATTCAGGAAGGCGTCATCCATCCAGCCGCTGCGGGCAATGCTGGGCAACATCAGCGTGTAAGCCCACAGCAGGCCGCCCACGGCCAGGCCCGCGAGTGCACCGTTGCGCGTGCCACCCTTCCAGAACAGCCCGCCCAGCAGCGCCGGCGCGAACTGCGCGACCGCCGCGAAGCTGATCAGCCCGATGCTCACCAGCGCATAGGCCTCTCCGGCGACGCGGAAGTAGACGTAGCCCAGCAGCAGCAGCACGACGATCACCCCGCGGCGGATGGCCAGCAGCACGCGCGTGAGCTCGCGTGCAGCAAAGCGCGGGTGCTCGAGCAGCCAGGGCAGCATGAGGTCGTTGCAGACCATGGTCGACACGGCGATCGCCTCCACGATGACCATGCCCGTGGCCGCCGAGAGTCCGCCGATGAAGGCCGCCAGCGCCAGCCAGCCGACCCCGGCGGCCAGCGGCAGGCTGAGCACGAAGGTCTCGGGGTTGGCCCCCAGGCCCTCGAAGTAGAGCAACCCGCCCAGTGCGATCGGCAGCACGAAGACATTGATCGCCAGCAGGTAGGCGGGAAAGGCCCAGGCGGCGCGGCGCACGTGCGCCTCGTCGACGTTCTCGACCACCATCACCTGGAACTGGCGCGGCAGCAGGATCACCGACAGCATCGCCAGCAGCATGAGCGCAAACCACTGGTCGTAGGCGAAGGGCTGGCC
>JADZCL010000329.1 GCA_020851615.1 Rubrivivax sp. | reverse complement strand
GGGCGGCCCTATCTGCTCAAGATCGGCACGCGCACGGTCGGCGCCACCATCACCGAGGCCAAGTACAAGATCAACGTCAACACGCTCGAACACCTGGCGGCCCGCCAGCTCGAGCTCAACGAGATCGGCGTCTGCAACCTGGCGCTGGATCGTGCCGTGCCCTTCGATGCCTACGCCGACAACCGCACCACCGGCGGCTTCATCGTCATCGACCGCCTCGGCAACAACACCGTCGGTGCCGGCATGCTGCACTTTGCCCTGCGCCGCGCGCACAACGTGCACCTGCAGCCCCTGGATGTCGACAAGGCCGCACGCAGCGCCGTGAAGGGGCAGCGGCCGGTCGTGCTGTGGTTCACCGGGCTCTCGGGCGCAGGCAAGAGCACCATCGCCAACGAGTTGGAGAAGAAGCTGCTGGCCCGGGGCCGGCACAGCTACCTTCTGGATGGTGACAACGTGCGCCACGGCCTGAACCGGGATCTGGGCTTCACCGCCGCGGACCGGGTCGAGAACATCCGCCGCGTGGCCGAGGTGGCGCGCCTGATGGTCGACGCCGGGTTGATCGTGCTGACCGCCTTCATCAGCCCCTTCCGGGCCGAGCGCGAGATGGCCCGCGCGCTGTTCGCCGAGGGCGAGTTCATCGAGGTGCACGTGGATACGGCGCTGACAGTGGCCGAGCAGCGCGACGTCAAGGGCCTCTACGCCAAGGCGCGCCGCGGCGAGCTGAAGAATTTCACCGGGATCGATTCGCCCTACGAGCCGCCGGCAGCGCCGGAGCTGCGCGTGGACACCGCCGCGATGAGTGCAGATGACGCCGCCGAGCGCGTGCTGGCGCTGCTGCAGGCACGCGGCGTGATCGGCTGAGTGCGATGCTTGCCTGGGTCGACCCGCTGGCGGGCTTTGGCGTGGGCCTCGTCGTCGGACTCACCGGCGTCGGCGGGGGCTCGTTGATGACGCCGGTCCTGGTGCTGCTGCTGGGTGTCGCGCCGGCCACGGCAGTCGGGACCGATCTCTGGTTCGCCGCACTCACCAAGCTGGCCGGCAGTGCGGTGCACCAAGGGCACGGCGCGGTCGACTGGCAGGTCTTGCGTCGGCTGTGGCTGGGCAGCCTGCCCACCTCGCTGGCTCTGCTGGTCTGGTTGCACGTCGGCACGGGGCCACGCATGCAAAGCCCCTGGGTCCTGCACCTGCTGGGCGTGGTGTTGCTGCTGACCGCCGCCGCAATGTTGCTGCGCGGACAGGCGCAGGCGCTCGGACGCACGCTGCGCCTGCAAGACGCCGCGCGCTTCAAGCGCTGGCAGCCGGTGCTGACCGTCCTGGCCGGCGTCGTGCTTGGCGGCCTGGTCACCCTGACGTCGGTGGGCGCCGGCGCACTGGGGGTGGTGCTGCTGGTCTACCTCTACCCGCTGCGCATGACGGGCGCCCGCCTCGTGGCCACGGACATCGCACACGCCATCCCGCTCACCCTGCTCGCAGGCAGTGGCCACGCGCTGCTGGGCCATGTCGAGCTGGGCTTGCTGGGCCGCCTGCTGCTGGGTTCGGTGCCCGGCGTGATGCTGGGTGCAGCACTGGCGCACCGTACCCCCGAGCGGCTGTTGCGCCCGGGCATCGCGCTGATGCTGCTGCTGGTGGGCGGCAAGCTGGTGGCCGGCTGATCCGGCGCAAGACCCGTGCCGCGAAGGCCAAAGCATCCCTGCCGAAGTGGGTTTGCCGCACGTCCCATCGCGTACGATGCGAGCGCACCTTCACCGCATCGACGCCCCCATGAGCACGCCTAGCTACGATCCCTCGCTCGACGACGAAGAGTTCTTCGCCTACGAAGGCCCAGCCGAGTTGCGCCGCGCGGTGCTCGACTCCCTGTCCCAGGTGGTCGACCCCGAGCTGGCAATGAACATCGTCGACCTGGGCCTGGTCTACTTCGTCAGCATCCACGACAAGGAGGTGCGCGCCCACGTCACCATGACATCGGCCGCCTGCCCGGTTGCCGACGTCATCATGGACGACACGCGCATCGCCCTGCTGGACGCGCTGCCCGGTCATACCGTCGAGGTCGAGCTGGTGTGGGAGCCCGAGTGGTCACCCGATCGCATCAGCGCGCGCGCACGCCACATCATGGGCGGATGAGCCCACCCGCCACCCGCTCCACCGCCACCCCGCAGGCGCCGTCGATGGCGGCGCGCCTGGCGGTGCCGGTGCTCATCGTCCTCGTTGCCAGCGCACTGGTCAGCGGCATCAGCGGCGGCCTGGTGCGTGCCGGACTGGTGCTGGACCTCTTCAGCGGCGAGGGCTGGCTTGGGCCGGCCGTCGTCTGGCACGCCGCGTTGATGATTGGCGGCTTCCTCGGCACCGTGATCAGCATCGAGCGCGCCGTTGCCGTGCGCCTGCCCTGGGCCTTCGTCACGCCGCTGGCTACCGGCGCCGCCACGCTCAGCCTGCTCGCTGGCGCAACAGGCGCAGGGTTCGCGCTGCTGCTGCTGGCGTCGGCGGTGTTCATCGGCGTCAACGTCATCATCGTGCAGCGCCAGCACGCGGCGCACACGGTCTTGCTGCTGGTGTCGGCCGTGGCCTGGGCCGTGGGCAACGCGCTTGCGCTGGCCGCACCGGGCGAGGTCGCGAGCCTGCCCTGGTGGTTCGCCTTCCTGGTCCTCACGATCGCTGCGGAGCGCCTGGAGATGACGCGCCTGATGCGCCGCACCCGGGCAGTGAACCTCGCCTTCCACGGCTGCGTGGGGGCGCTGCTCGCGGGCGCGGCGCTCTCCATCGTTGCGCCGCGTGGCGGTGGCGTGCTGTATGGCGCCGCGCTGGCGCTGTTCGCGTGCTGGCTGCTGCGCTACGACATCGCCCGGCGCACGGTCCACACCGAAGGCCTGAGCCGCTTCATGGCGGTCTGCCTGCTCAGTGGCCATGCCTGGCTGCTGGTGGCGGGCCTGGCCTGGGCCGCCACCGCACTGGGCCAGCCGCTGCGCGACACGGCACTGCACGCTCTGGGCCTGGGCTTCGTGATCTCGATGGTGATGGGTCACGCACCGGTGATCCTGCCTGCGGTGGCACGCGTGCGCCTGCGCTACGGCTGGCCGTTTTACGTGCCGCTGGCCATCCTGCACGGCACGCTCCTGCTGCGGTTGGGCGGCGGCCTGATCAGCGACGATTGGCGCAGGCTGGGCGCGGCGGGCAACGCGGTCGCGATTGCCTGGTTTGCGCTGACGGTGATCGGCTCGATCATCGCCGCACGGCGCCACGGCCATCGTCGTTGACGCCAGACGCGCGCACCGGCTCCGTGCGCGCGACCTTGAGACGGCGCAAGGGCCATCCGATTCGCGGCACCCGCTCGCGGCCATTGCCACGCGCGCGAATTACAGTTCGTTTTCCCTGTCTTCGGTCACCGTCCTGGAGCCGCCTGTCATGAGCCCCGTTCGTTACGAGCAGCGCGGTCACACCGCGCTCATCACGCTTGACCATCCACCCGTCAACGGCCTGGGCGCCGCGCTGCGCACGGGCATCGTGCAGGCGCTCCAACGTGCGCTGGCCGATGGCACCGTGCAGGCCATCGTCCTTGCCGGCAGCGAGCGCGCGTTTTCCGGTGGTGCCGACGTGAAGGAGTTCGGCACCCCGCTGGCCCTGCAGGAGCCGCGCCTGCCAGGCGTCATCGCTGCGCTCGAGGAGGCGAGCAAGCCCGTCATCGCCGCGATCAGTGGCGTGTGCATGGGCGGTGGACTCGAACTGGCGCTGGGCGCGCATTTCCGGGTCGCACGCGCCGACGCACAACTCGCGCTGCCCGAGGTCAAGCTCGGGCTCATGCCTGGTGCTGGCGGCACACAGCGGCTGCCGCGCGCGATCGGTCTGGCCGCGGCACTGGACATGATCGTCAGCGGCGCCACGATGAAGGCCGCGAAGTTCAAGGGCACGGCGCTGCTGGATGCCGTGGTCGATGGCGACCCGGTCCCGCCGGCGCTCGAACTGGCGGACAGAGTCGTTGCCGAGGCGCTGCCGCGCAAACGTATCCGCGACCTGGCGATCACCGACCCCAGCGCACAGGCCACGCTGCAGGCCACGCGCGAGTCGATCGCCAAGGGCTCCAAGTTCCTGCCTGCGCCTGGCAAGTGCGTCGATGCGGTCGAGCTCTGCCTCACCACCCCCTTCGACGACGCGCTGCGGCTGGAGCGCGAGGCCTTCCTCGCGCTGATGGCAACGCCCGAAGCCCGCGCGCTGCGCCACATCTTCAGCGCCGAGCGGG
>JADZCL010000328.1 GCA_020851615.1 Rubrivivax sp. | reverse complement strand
TGTCCGGGAACTGGTCGATCGACAGGCGTTGGTAGCTGAAGAGACCCAGCACGACGAAGGCCAGCATGACCATCGTCGCCATGACCGGGTTGGCGATCGAGACGCGCGTGAACCACATGATCGGGCGCCGCGTTCAGGGATGTGCAGGCACTGCCGAGGCGGCCGCAGCCTTGGGCAACTGCAGCCGCGTGCCCTCGGGGAGCTTGCCCACGCCGGTGCGCAGCACCGGGGTGCCGGCGGCCAGGCCGCCCAGCACCTCGACCGCGGCCTCGGGTCCGTGGCCGAAGTCGACTTCACCCCGCACGCCCAGCTGCGGCTCGCGGGTGGCGACGTGATCGCCCTCGACCACCAGCACGCGCGTCTGGCTGCGGTCTGTGCGCAGCGTGCTGGCGGGGATGGCCAGTCCCTGACGCTGCGCAACGGTGACGGTGCCGCGCGCGAACAGGCCCTGGCGCAGTCCCGGTTCGCTCTCCAGGCGCAGGTAGGCCAGCACGGCGCGCGTGCCGGCCTGGGTGGTGGGGTTGATGCGCACGACGCGGGCGGCGACGGGTGCGGGCATGCCATCCACCTGCAGGCGTGCGGACTGACCCACACGCAGTCCGGCGACCTCCTCGGCCGGGATGGAGGCCTGCAGCTCGATGCGCGAGAGGTCGACGATCTCGACGATGCGTCCGTCAACCGACACACGCTCGCCGGGCTGGGCCAGGCGCTGAGACACCAGGCCGGAGATCGGCGCGTGGATCTCGGTGTCGCGCAGTGCCTTGCGTGCCAGCTCGCTGCCCGCGCGTGCAGCCTGCAGCGAGGCGCGCGCGGCCGCGGCGTTGTTCACCGCCGTGTCCAGCGCGTTGCGCGAGATGAAGCCCTGGTCCACCAGCGCGCGGTTGTTGGCCAGCGTGCGCTCGGCGATGTCGAGCTGCGCCTGTGCGGCGGCGACCTGGTCCTCGCTCTGCCGCAGCCGCCATTGCACCTCGGTGGCGTCCAGGCGGCCTATGAGCTGGCCGGCGCGGACCGCATCCCCCTCGCGCACGCTGAGCTGGCGCAGTTCCGCGGCGACCTTGGCCTTGACGAGTGCGCTGTCCACCGCGCTGAGACCGCCTGAGACGGGAATGGTCACGGCCAGCCGGTGCGACTGGACCTGCACGAGGTCACGCGCGAGCAGTTCGACCGCCGGCGCGGCTGCGCTGGCTGCTGTGGGCGCTGCCGCGGCGCTGCGGCGCTTGTCCAGGGCACGCACGATGGCCAGCGTCAGGGCCAGTGCGACCAGCAGCGCGACGAGCAGGAGGCGGTTGCGGCGGCTCATCGCCGGGCCTCGACTTCGCCTTGCAGCCCGGTGAGGACGAGGTCCAGGTGCGCGGCCAGCGTGGCGTCGGTGTCGACGTCGAAGCCCTGCACCGCGCAGGCGCCGAAGGAGTGTCTGTGCAGCATGAGGAAGATCAGGGGTGACATCACGGCCACGGTGGCGGCGCGGACGTCGACGCGGCGGAACTCGCCGCGCTCGATGCCGCGCCGGATGAGGTCTTGGAACAGCTCGCGCGCGGGGGTGATGACTTCGTCGGCGTAGAACTGCGCGAGCTCGGGGAAGTTGCGCACCTCGGCCAGCATGACCTTGTGCAGGCCGCCAACCTGGGAGTGGCCCACCCGCGCCCACCAGCCCGTGAGCAGCTCGCGCAGCAGCTCCGTGCAGGAGCGGCCGCCTGCGCCGGCGGCGACCGCCCCGGCCTCGCCGATCAGCTTGCCCATGTTCTGCCGCACGACCGCCTTGAAGAGCTCTTCCTTGCTCGGGTAGTAGAGGTAGAGCGTGCCCTTGGACGCACCGGCGTGCCGCGCCACCTCTTCGATGCGGGTGGCGGCGAAGCCCTTTTCCACGAAAAGCTCGAGGGCGGCGTCCAGGAGCTGTTGCGGGCGCACCTCCTTGCGGCGGCGCGCGGGCGGGCGGGGCGATGCGCGAGCGATCATGGAGGAGGCTGAATTGATGATACTGACCGGTCAGTCAGTAATTCTAGCCGATCGCTGCGAGGGCTGTCCTGGGGCTGGCGTCTTGGGGCGACGTGCCGTTGCGCGCCGGTATCATCCGCCGCTTTTTGGCGGCAGGCTGAGGCAGGGCATGGATGCGGTGCTGTTGATCAAGGCGGCCGTGATGGGCGTCGTCGAAGGGCTGACCGAGTTCCTGCCGATCTCGTCGACCGGGCACCTCATCCTTGCGGGCTCGCTGTTGGGCATGGACGACGCCAAGGGGAAGGTCTTCGACATCGCCATCCAGACCGGTGCGATCCTTGCCGTCATCCTCGTCTACTGGCAGCGCATCACGCACGCGCTTGGCGGTTTCGGACGCGACCGCGCGGCCACCCGCTTCGTGCTCAACGTCGCGATCGGTTTCCTGCCGGCAGCCTTGGTCGGCCTGCTGGCCTACAAGACGATCAAGCAGCACCTCTTCAACGCGCCGGTGGTGGCGGGGGCCTTCATCGTCGGTGCGCTCCTGATCCTGCTGGTCGAGCGCGTGCTGCGTCCGCAGCCGCGCATCACCGAGGTCGACCAGATGACCGCCGTTGATGCGCTCAAGGTCGGGCTGGTTCAATGCCTGGGCATGATCCCGGGCGTCAGCCGCTCGGGCGCCACCATCATTGGCGGCATGGTGCTGGGCCTGTCGCGCCAGGCCGCCACCGAGTTCAGCTTCTTTCTGGCCATTCCGACGCTGGTTGGCGCGGGCGCCTACAGCCTGTGGAAGGAGCGCGCGCTGCTCTCGCTGGCCGATCTGCCGCTCTTCGCGGTGGGCCTGGCGATGTCCTTCCTCAGCGCCTACGCGTGCGTGCG
>JADZCL010000327.1 GCA_020851615.1 Rubrivivax sp. | reverse complement strand
GCGCTGCTGGAGGGCGTGATCGACCTGCGCGGGCAGCGCGTGGGTGTCATCCTCTCCGGCGGCAACATCGACCTGCCGCACTACGCCCGGTTGCTGCAGTCCTGAGGCGGTACCAGACCCTTCCTGATCGAGAACCCCATGAGTGAAACCCCAAACGCCCCCACCCCCGCCAAAGACGGCACAGCGCGCAGCGAGAGCGAGACCGACGGCAAGCTGCGCGAGGCCGTGCAGGCGCTGCTGGCGCGTGCGCCGGCGGTGACGCTGGGCACGGTGCAGACCGCCGCCTCGACGCTGGGCTACGAGGCGCGGGTCGAGTTCCTGCCGGTGCTGGCCGAAGGTTTCGAGGGGGCGCTTGCCGAGCCGCAGGCGGCCGTGATGGCCACCAGCTACGTCTACACCGGCGAGGGCATAGACAAGCGGCCCGTGTGCTTTGCCTTCAACGGGGGGCCGGGCTCGGCCTCGGTCTGGCTGCACCTGGGCGCCCTCGGGCCCAAGCGCGTGATCGTTCCCGACGATGCCAGTCCCGCCCGCGGCCCCGGTATCGTGGTCGACAACCCGCTCACCTGGCTCGCGCACTTCGACCTCGTCTTCATCGATCCGCCGCACACCGGCTGGTCGGTCTGCGCGTCGGAGGCCGCGCGCAAGCGCATGCTGTCGGTGGACGGCGACGTGGCGGCACTGGCGGACGTCGTGCGCGCCTGGCTGACTCGGCATGGCCGCTGGGGCTCGCCGGTGTATGTCGCCGGCGAGAGCTACGGCACCACGCGTGGTGCGGCCCTGGCCGACCGCCTGCAGGACGCCGGCGTGCCGCTGGCCGGACTGGTGCTCGTGAGCTGCGCGATGGACCTGCAGACCCTGGTCTTCGCGCCGGCCAACGAGTTGCCCTACGCGCTCTTCCTGCCGGCCTTCGCGCAGGTCTCGCAGTACCACGGCCTGCTCGAGGGGACGCTCGCGCAATCGCCCGCTGCGGCCCGGCAGGCCGCCGAAGCCTTCGTCGAGGAGGAGTACCTCGCCGCCCTGCACCTGGGCAATCGACTCAGCGGCGCCCGGCGCAAGCGCGTGGCGCGCCGGGTGGCTCAACTCACGGGCCTGGCGCAGCCGCTCGTCGAAGCCCTGAACCTGCGCATCAGTGACCGCAGCTACTTCCTCGAGGCCTTGCGTGCACGAGGCCAGGTCGTTGGCCGTCTGGAGGCGCGCTCGGTGGCGCCCATGCCGGCCAGTCGCGGCCATGAGTGGGACTTCGATCCGGGCATCGAGGCCATTGCGCCGGCCTACACCTCGGCTGCGCTGGCCTACTTCGGGCAGACGCTGGGCGTGAGCCTGCCGGCGCGCTTCGAGCTCATCAGCGGCGCCACGCACAAGGCCTGGAACTGGAACCGCGGCGACGCGCAGGGCAACGCCTTTGCCAGCACGACTGCGGACCTGGCGCGTGCGCTGCGCCGCAATGCACACTTGCGGGTGTTCGTCGCCAGTGGCCGCTACGACCTGGGTACGCCCTACAGCGCCAGTGACTGGTCGCTTGCCCACCTCGATCTCCCGCCCGCGGTGGCCGCGCGCGTCGAGCACCACTACTACGACGCCGGCCACATGATGTACACGCGCCACGAGGATCTGGCCCAGCTTGCAGCCGACCTCTCGAACTGGCTGGCGGCCGGAGCCTGACGTGCACGTCGGCATCCTCACCGGCGGCGGCGACTGCCCGGGGCTGAACGCGGTCATTCGTGCGGTGACGCTGGCCCTCATCAACGAGGCGGGGGCGCGCGTGACCGGCATCGAGCGCGGCTTCGAGGGATTGCTCACGCGGCGCACGCGTGTGCTCGATGGGCACGCCGTCGAGGGCCTGCTCGCGCAGGGTGGCACGGTGCTCGGGACGCACAACCGCTGCGATCCGTTTCGTGACCAGAGTGCGGCCGGTGCCGATCGTTCGCAACAGGCGCTGCAGACGGTGCATGCACTCGGGCTGGATGCGCTGGTGGCCATCGGCGGCGACGGCACGATGTCGATCGCGCACCGCTTCTGCGCCCTGGGCTTGCCGGTGGTGGGCGTGCCCAAGACCATCGACAACGATCTGGCGCACAACGACCGCAGCTTCGGCTTCGACAGCGCGGTGGCGGTGGTGGCGCAGGCGCTGGACCGGCTGGAGACGACGGCGCGCAGCCACCGCCGCGTGATGATCGCCGAGACCATGGGGCGCTACGCCGGCTGGATAGCCCTGGAGGGCGGCATTGCCGGCGGGGCCGACGTCATCCTGCTGCCCGAATTGCCGGTCGACATCGACGCCGTGGCCGAGCACTGCCGCCAGCGTGAACGCGACCAGGGCTATACGCTGATCTGCATCGGCGAAGGCGTGGCGCTGCAGGGCAGCCTTGTCGTGCGCGAGCGCATCGCCGACAGCCCGGACCCGCTGCGTCTGGGCGGCGTGGGCGTGCTGCTGCAGCATGAGTTGTCGCAGCGCCTGGGTACCGAAGTGCGCGCCACCGTGCTCGGCCACGTTCAACGCGGAGGCACGCCCACCGCGTTCGACCGCGTGCTGGCCACGCGCTTTGGCTACCGGGCCGCCGAACTGGTACGCCAGCGCGAGTTCGGGCGCATGGTGGCGCTGCAGGGCGAGCGCATCACCAGCGTGCCGATGAGCGACGTGGCTGACCGCAACCGCCTGGTCGACGCCGACCATCCGCTGCTGGCGACCGCGCGCGGCATCGGCGTCATGCTGGGCCGCTGAGGGCCTCACGCATCGCGCACGTCGGCCACCGGCTGGCTGCCGAAGGTCGCGCGATCGAGGTAGGCGATGAGCCGTGCAGCGGCAGTGGCCGGGCTGTCGAGCTGGCCGCCTTCGTGCAGCGCGGCAAAACGCGCGCGTTCGGGAAAGGCCGCGGCATCGGCACCGCGCAACTGGGCCTGCATGTCGGTGTCGATCACGCCGGGTGCCAGCGAGACGATGCGCGCGCCGTGTGGAT
>JADZCL010000326.1 GCA_020851615.1 Rubrivivax sp. | reverse complement strand
GCCAGTTGCACCATCCACGACAGGCGGTCCTGCGCCCCCGCCAGCAGCGGGTGCTGCGCCGGCGTGCCGGAATAGGTGATCACGCCGCTCTCGCGCTGGAAGTTGGCCGCCAGCACCGCCCGCCCGCGCCGCTGGTCGAGGAAGCGCCGCGGCGCCAGGCCCGCGGCGTCAAAGCCACCCACGCTCCGCTGCGCCAGCACCTGCAGGCCAAAGACCGTGCCCTCCATCGTCAGCTCATAGCTGTCCGCGGCATGCTGCCAATGCAGCGTGCCCTGGCCCGAGAGGCGCCCGCGCCGCAACTCGTAGCGCAGGGCCGCCGACGGCGGCACGCGCGTGCGATAAGTCGGTGGCGGCTCGTCGGCGGCAACAACCATCGGTGCGACCACCGGTGCGGCCACTGCAACCGCTGCGGCCGCGGCAGCGACGAGGGCCGGCGGGCGAGGCTCACCGGGCTCGGCGTCCGCGGCGGGTTCAGTCCCTTCGCTGACGGCTTGCGCCCCCGCGGGCGGCGGCTGTGGCGGCACCTGCGCCGCGCGGCGTGGCGACGCCCCGGCCCGCGGCAGCGGTGGTGCCGCCGCAGCGGGCGGCGGCAAAGGAACGGCCTGCTGCGCCGCCTCCGGCGGCGCCGGCACGGCCTGTGCCGCCAGCACGACGTGGCGCACGTGCAGCCTGCGCGGCGCAGGCGCAGCGTCACGTACGCCTGCACCCAGCGGCCAACCCGCCAGCACGATGCCATGCAGCGCCAGCACGGTCACACCCCAGAGCGCCAGCCCCAGTGCGAATCGCCCCCCGCGTGGCCCCTTTCGTGCGCGCAGTCGGGGATGGGCGGGGGGGGCCGAGGGCGTCTGCGTGTCGTGCACGGGACAATGGTGCCATCACCGACCAATCCCCACCTGCTGCGTCCATCCGCCCGCCCACCCCATGAAGCTCGCTACCCTGAACGACGGCTCGCGCGACGGTCAGCTCGTCGTCGTCTCGCGTGACCTCACGCTGGCCCTGCACGCCAGCGCCATCGCCACCCGGCTGCAGCAGGTGCTGGACGACTGGAACTTCCTCTCGCCGCAGCTGGAGGCGGTCTACGCCACGCTCAACGCCGGCAAGGCGCGTCACGCCTTCGCCTTCGACCCCCTGCTGTGCATGGCGCCCCTGCCGCGCTGCTTCGAGTGGGCGGCCGGCCGCGGCGATCACCCGCCGACTGCCCCATTGCACACCCGCAGCGGCAACGCCTGGCTCGGCCCGCGGGCCGACATCGCGCCGGCCGACGCCGACGCCGTCTTGCGCTGCACGCCGGGCCTGGCGGTCATCACCGGCGACATCGAGCGCGGAGCCGACGCCACCCAGGCGCTGGCCGGCGTGCGGCTGCTGATGCTCGTGGGCGACTGGACATTGCGCCGTGACCCCGCGGGCGAGCCGGCGCCCGCGGCAGACCCACCGCCAAGCCACCTGGCCACCGCGGCCGGGCCGGTGGCGGCGACGCCCGACGAACTGGGCGCGGACTGGCGCGACGGCCGCGTCCGCCTGCCCCTGCAGCACCGCGTCAATGAATGCAGCTCTGGCAGCAGCGACGCCGACAGCCGCCGCGCCGCGTCCTTCAGTCTGCTGCTGGCGCAACTGGCGCAAGACCGCGCCCTGCGCGCCGGTTGCGTCGTCGGCAGCCTGCACACCGATGGCCCCGAGCATGACCCGCTGCACACCAGTGACCGCATCTGCATCGAGCTGGGCACGCCCGTGGGGCAAGGTCTGCTGGGTCGCATCGAGCAACACGTCGGCGGCACTGCGGCCCGCGCCGACATCGGTCCCTGAGACGCCCGGCACAGCGCACAATGCGCGCGGCGCATCTGGCGCCAGTGCCCCCGCCGCCCACCGAACCGAGGACGCCATGTCGACACCCGATTTCGCCCGCATGGTGCCGGGCTTCGATTTCCTGCAGGGCCTGATGAAGGGCGCCAGCGCCCCCGGCATGAGCCAGTGGATCGCGCCCACGCTCGACGCCGAGGAGGTGGACAAGCGCATCCAGGAGCTGCGCACGGTGCAGTTCTGGCTCGAGCAGAACGCCAGGATGCTGGGCGCCAGCATCCAGGCGCTGGAGGTGCAGCGCATGACGCTGGCCACGCTGCGCACGATGAACGTGCCGATGAGCGAGCTGCGTGAGTCGATGAAGCTTGATCCGGCCGCATTCACGCCGCCGCCGGCCCCTGCGGCTGCCCCCGCCTTTGCACCGGTGCAGGGCGCAGCGGCCCCTGCCGCGACGGCAGCGACGGGCGCGACGGCAGCCACGGCAGCGGCACCCGCGGCGGTCGATCCGCTGCAATGGTGGGGCGCCCTGACCCGCCAGTTCACCGAATTGGCAGCCTCCGCGCTGCCCGATCCGGTGGCCACGGCGGCTGCCGCGGCAGCAAGCCCCGGGCGCCGCGCGGCCAGCCCTGCCGCAGGCAAGGCCGCCGCACGCCCGCGCAAGACCAGGGCCGGCAAGGCCGCGGGTTGAAAGGCCGGGCGCAGCAGCCGGGTCGGTGCATCACACCCGGCTGCCGCCCATGCCGGGCAGCGTGCACTTCGTCGTCTGCCACTGGGCGCGTGCGGGCGGCACGCATAGAGTGTGCCGCCATGGCGAACGAGGCCGGTGACGCCTGCGCCCAAGCCCGCCCTGGACCCCGCCGCAGCCTGCGATGAACCCCGACCCCGCACCCCCACCGAGCGAATCCCGAGCGACCTGGGCCGCCCGCTGGCGCTGGGCCTCGGCCGCCTTCCTGCACGGCTTCCATCGCTACGCCACCTGGCTGGTCGGCATCAGCTGGAAGCGCTTCATCGTGCTGTCGCTCGGGCTGCTGATCATGGCCGCCATCCTTGCCGAGCTGCCCCCCTTCAGCTGGCGCATGACCGAGACCATCGAGGAAGGGCCTGGCGCGTCGCCCGCGCAGCCCAAGCCGACGCGGGGAGCAAAGGTCATCATCGGCGGCAAGCCGCTGCTGAAGGTCGAGACCCCGGCCAGCGGCGCCGCCGGCCAGGGCGTGGACATCTCGATCGACGAGCGCGGCATCCGCGTCAAGCGGCGCGGCAAGGCAGCCAAGGCGGCTGCATCGGGCGCATCGGGCGCATCGGGCGCATCGGCCGCAGCCTCCGCCGCCTCCGCAGCCAGCCCTGCGGCCGCCGCCAACGGCGATGGCGAGGTCCGCATCACGCTGCCCCAGGGGGTCGACCGCGAGGCGGTGCGCGAGGCGGTGAACGACGCCAAGGGCGCGATCGAGGACGCGATCCGCGAACAGCGCGAGGCCGCCGAGGAAGCCACAGCGGCCGCGCGCGAGGCCGAGCGCGAGGCGCGCCGGGCGATCGCCGAGGCGAACCAGGTCGTCATCAGCCCCAGCGGCCGCATCAAGCGCACGCGCAGGCTGCACTGGGGCGACTTCCTCACCGACCTCGCCTTCCTGTGGATCCTGGCGTCGGCCATCATCAAGGCCACCTACAAGGGGCGCATCCAGGCCGAAGTGAAGGCCGCCCAGGCCACTGAGACGGCCGAGGCCGAATCACTCAAGCGCCAGCTGGTGGAGGCCCGCCTGGCGGCCATGCAGGCCCAGGTCGAGCCGCACTTCCTGTTCAACACGCTGGCCTCGATCGACCACCTGATCGAGACCGATCCGCCGCGCGCCAGCCGCATGCAGAAGAACCTGATCGCGCTGCTGCGCGCGAGCATGCCCGACCTGCGCGAAGGCGCCGCCGGCGGGCGGGCAAGCGCACGCGACCTCGGCCGCGAACTGCAGGTCATCCGCCCCTATCTCGAGATCCTGCAGGTGCGCATGGAGGAGCGGCTGCGATCGCACGTCGACGTGCCCGCCGGGCTGCTCTCGGCCGAGTTCCCGCCGCTGATGCTGCAGACGCTGGTCGAGAACGCGATCAAGCACGGCCTCGAACCCAAGGCCGAGGGCGGGCAATTGACCGTGCGCGCCGAGATCGTCCACGGCCGGCTGCAGGTCAGCGTCAGCGACACGGGCCTGGGTCTGGGCGGCGCGGAAACCGCCGGCACCGGGGTGGGGCTGGCCAACATCCGCGAGCGGCTGCGGCTGCTCTACGGCGCGCAGGCCACGCTCACGGTCGCCGCAAACCCCGGCGGCGGCACCCTGGCCACGATCGCGCTACCCTACCGCGTCGCG
>JADZCL010000325.1 GCA_020851615.1 Rubrivivax sp. | reverse complement strand
GTTGTGCAGGCGACGGAACTCGACCGTCTGCTGGCGGCCGAAGCTGCCCCAGCGCCCGAACATGCTGCCGCCAAAGATGCCGCGCTCGCCGATGCCCTGCGCGATCTTGGGGCCGAAGAAGAAGGGCTTGCCGAAGTCCTCGGGGCGCAATTCGAACCAGAACTTGTCGTCCTTGTGCCAGACGGTGAGCAGCCCGTCGATGCGCCGCGCCTCCTTGACCACCGTCGCAAAGGGCTGCGGCTGCCCAGGCGGCGTGGCTGCGGCAGGCTTGGGCGGGGCCGATGCGGGGGCGGCCGCCGCGACCGCGGTCTGCGCCGGTGGCGCGGCGGCTGCAGCCGGTACGGGCAGGTTGGCGCAACCGCCGCTGGCCAGCGCGGCAGCCAGGGCAACGAGAGTCGGGGTGGAACGCAGCGTCATCGGTGTGGCAGGTGGTGGTTGATCGACGCGCTCGGGCGCGTGTCAGTGGATGCCCTTGAATCGCACGCGCTTGGGGCGTGCACCCTCTTCGCCCAGGCGCTTGACCTTGTCGGCCTCGTACTCCTGGTAGTTGCCGGCGTAGAAGAACCACTGCGAATCGCCTTCGGCGGCCAGGATGTGCGTGCAGATGCGGTCGAGGAACCAGCGGTCGTGGCTGATCACCATCGCGCTGCCGCCGAACTCGAGCAGCGCTTCCTCGAGTGCGCGCAGCGTCTCGACGTCCAGGTCGTTGGACGGCTCGTCCAGCATCAGCACGTTGCCGCCCTGGGCCAGGGTCTTGGCCAGGTGCAGCCGGCCGCGCTCACCGCCGGAGAGGTTGCCCACCATCTTCTGCTGGTCGTTGCCCTTGAAGTTGAAGCGCCCAAGGTAGGCGCGGCTGGGCATCACGAAGGGGCCGACGACGATGTTGTCCAGGCCGCCCGAGACGTCTTCCCACACCGTCTTGTCGTTGGCCAGGCTCTCGCGGCTCTGGTCGACGAAGGCGAGCTTGGCCGTCTTGCCGATCAGCACCTCACCGCTGTCGGGCTGCTCAACGCCCTGGATGAGGCGAAAGAGCGTCGACTTGCCGGCGCCGTTGGGGCCGATGATGCCCACGATCGCACCGGGCGGCACCTTGAAGCTGAGGTTGTCGATCAGCAGGCGCTCGCCAAAGCTCTTGGAGACGCCCTTGAATTCGATCACCTCGTTGCCCAGGCGCTCGGCCACCGGGATGAAGATCTCGTTGGTCTCGTTGCGGCGCTGGTAGTCGGTGTCGGAGAGCTCCTCGAAGCGCGCCAGGCGGGCCTTGCTCTTGGTCTGGCGGCCCTTGGCATTGGAGCGCACCCACTTGAGCTCTTCCCGCATCGCCTTGATGCGCGCGTCCTCCTTCTTCTGCTCGACTTCCAGGCGCTTTTCCTTCTGGTCGAGCCAGTCGGAGTAGTTGCCCTTCCAGGGGATGCCCTGCCCGCGGTCGAGCTCAAGGATCCATTCGGCTGCGTTGTCGAGGAAGTATCGGTCGTGCGTGATCGCCACGACGGTGCCTGGAAAGCGCTGCAGGAAGTGCTCGAGCCACTCGACCGATTCGGCGTCGAGGTGGTTGGTCGGCTCGTCCAGCAGCAGCATGTCGGGCTTGGACAGCAGCAGGCGGCACAGCGCCACGCGCCGCTTCTCGCCGCCCGAGAGGGTCTTGATCATGGCCTCCCACGGCGGCAGGCGCAGCGCATCGGCGGCCAGTTCGAGCTGCAGGTCGGTATTCCCGCTGCCGGCTGCGGCGATGATCGCCTCGAGCTCGGCCTGTTCGGCAGCCAGCTTGTCGAAATCGGCGTCGGGCTCGGCGTATTCGGCATAGACCTCGTCCAGCCGCTGCTTGGCCGCCAGCACGCCGCCAATGCCCTGCTCGACGGCCTCGCGCACTGTCTGCTCGGGGTCCAGTTGGGGCTCCTGCGGGAGGTAGCCGATCTTCAGGCCGGGCATCGGCACGGCCTCGCCCTCGATGTCCTTGTCCAGCCCGGCCATGATCTTCAGCAGCGTCGACTTGCCCGAGCCGTTGAGGCCCAGCACGCCGATCTTGGCGCCGGGGAAGAAGGACAGCGAGACGTCCTTGAGGATCTGCCGCTTCGGCGGCACGATCTTGCCGACGCGGTTCATCGTGAAAACATACTGGGCCATGGCGATGCAGGACCGCAGTCCTGGGTCAGTCGAGTGGATTCCGGGAAGGGCCGGCGCACGGCAGGTTCGCGTGCGCACGCGAACCGGGCATTATCGCCGGTCGGCTGCATACGCAGCCTGTCGCGCCTTGCCCGCCCCCCATCGCCTCGGGTCTTGAAATCTGCGCCCCGCGAGGCAAGATTGCGCAGGTCGGATGCACCGGCACAAGGAGGATGGCTTGAACAGCACGATCACCACCATCGAGTCGCCCGATGAGCGCACGCTGCTGCGCGTGACGCACATCGTCTACGGCTTGCACACGCTTGGCCTGGTCCTGGGCGCCTTCGGCGCGGCCACTGTCGTGGGTTCATTCCTCTTCGGCTGGCCCTCCATCATCGCGGTGATCGTGAACTACATCTATCGCGGGCAGGCGCGCGGAACCTGGCTCGAATCGCACTTCAGCTGGCAGATCCGCACCTTCTGGTATGCCCTGCTGTGGGCGGTGCTGATCGGTGTCGTCTCGCTGCCGCTGATGCTGGTGATCATCGGCTTTGGCACCTGGGCGCTGGGGCTGATCGTGCTGGGCGCCTGGGCGATCTACCGCATCGGACGCGGCTGGATCCGGCTCAACGACCGCCAGCCCATGCCCATGGCTTGAGACACGCCGCTGCCGCTGCACGCCGCGGACTGGCGGCACCCGGACTTCAGTTCCGGCGCCAGCGGCCGATGACACCGGGCATGCCAAGGCCCCGTTCATCATGATGCGCGCCTCACCACCCACCGCTCAGCGCGTGCTGGTCGTCGACGACCAGCTCGTCGTGCGTGCGGGTCTGGCGGCCCTGCTCGAGGCCATGCCCGGCTGGTGCTGCGTGGGCACGGCCGCAACCGCAGCCGCGGCGTTGCGCGCCTGCGGCGAACTGCAGCCTGACCTGGTGCTGCTGGACTTGCATCTCGAGCCCTGCCCTGGCGTCTGCGGCACGGGGCCGGAACTCGATCTGGCGCGGGCGCTGCTTGCCCAACAGCCGCGCGTGCGCATCCTCGTGCTGGCCGAGAGGGCCCCACCCGAGGTGCTGCGCGCGGCACTGCGCTCGGGCGCCTGCGGCGTGATCGGCAAGGACTTCGTGCACGACGAGCTCGAGCAGGCGCTGCACAACGTCACCGCGGGCCAGCGCTGGCTGAGCCCGACGCTGGCGGCCGCACTGCGCGAGCAGGAGCGCAGCACGCCCGCGCTCACGACCCGCCAGCGCGAAGTGCTGGCACTGCTGGCGCGTGGACAGCCCAACAAGCAGATCGCGCGCAGCCTGGGCGTGAGCGTGAAGACGGTCGAGTACCACCGCGCCGAACTGATCGCCCGCCTGGACCTGCACGACGTCGCCAGCCTGACGCGCTTTGCCGTGGCCCAGGGCCTGGCCGGCTGAAGTTCCCCGTTGCACCTACAATCCAGCCTGCACCGCGAGGCCCAGTCTGCCGCGGCGCGGCCGCATCCGGCCTTCTTCACGACCTCTCGCGCCCTGGACTGGTGCGCCCCATGCGGGCGGCAGCGGGCAGCGACAACCGGTCCGCTTCCGCGGACCCTGATCCCCGATGAACTTCAAGGACCTCGGCTTGTCCGAGCCGATCCTGCGCGCCATTCGCGAGCAGGGTTACGAGACCCCCACGCCGATTCAGGCACAAGCGATTCCGGCCGTCCTGCAAGGCGGTGACCTGCTGGCCGGTGCCCAGACCGGCACCGGCAAGACGGCCGGCTTCACCTTGCCGCTGCTGCAGCGGCTGATGCAGGCCACGCCGGCACCGGGCCCAGGCGGTGCCCGCGGGCGCGTGGCCATCCGCGCGCTCATCCTCACGCCCACGCGCGAGCTGGCCGCCCAGGTCGAGGAAAGCGTGCGCACCTACGGCCAACACCTGCCGCTGTCCAGCATGGTGATGTTCGGCGGCGTGGGCATGCAACCGCAGATCGACCGCCTGCGCCGTGGCGTCGACATCCTCGTGGCCACCCCGGGGCGATTGCTCGACCACCATCAGCAGGGCACGCTCAACCTCTCGCAGGTGCAGATCTTCGTGCTCGACGAGGCCGACCGCATGCTCGACATGGGCTTCATCCACGACATCAAGAAGGTGCTCGCCATCCTGCCGGCCAGGAAGCAGAGCCTGCTCTTCTCGGCCACCTTCAGCGACGACATCAAGGCCCTGGCCGACCGGCTGCTCGACCGCCCCGCGCTGATCGAGGTGGCCCGGCGCAACGCCACCGCCGAAACCATCGCGCAGAAGGTGCACCCGGTGGCACGCGACAAGAAGAAGGAGCTGCTCGCCCACCTCATCCACGCCGGCGACTGGCACCAGGTCCTGGTCTTCACCCGCATGAAGCATGGCGCCAACCGCCTGGCCGAGTACCTGAACGAGCACGACATCACGGCCATGGCGATCCACGGCAACAAGAGCCAGACCGCGCGCACCAAGGCGCTGTCGGACTTCAAGAGCGGGGCGCTGCAGGTGCTGGTGGCAACCGACATCGCCGCACGCGGCATCGACATCGACCAGTTGCCCCACGTCGTCAACTTCGAGTTGCCCAACGTGCCCGAGGACTACGTGCACCGCATCGGCCGCACGGGACGCGCCGGTGCCCGCGGCGAGGCGATCTCGCTGGTCTGCCTGGACGAGGAGATCTTCCTGAAGGACATCGAGAAGCTCACGCGCACCAGCATCCCGCGTGAAGCCGTCCCCGGCTTCGAGGCCCCACCCAGCGAGCGGGCCGAGCCCATCGTGCTCGGCCGCATGACGATCGGCGTCGGCGGCACACGCCGCAATGCCGGTGGTGGCGGCGGCCGAGCCGGCCAGCCGGCCCACCAGCGGACGGCGCCGCCGCGCGCCCATGCCGCACGGCCTGGCGGCAACCCGCCAGCGCGCCCGGCACGGCCGGCGCAAGCCACACCCAGCCGCAGCCGCCACAACCCGAACCCGCGCGGGCGCGGTTGAAGGCACGACGCAGCGCCCAGGCCACGGGCCGGGGCGCTGCCGGGGCGGACGTAAACTGCCGCGCTCTCTTGCTGCGCCCTGCCACGCCCCCCAAGCGCCCGCCATGCCACTTGCCACCAGCCTTGCCGCCGTCATCGTCGGCTACCTGATCGGCTCGCTCTCCTTTGCCGTCATCGTGAGCCGGGCGCTCGGGCTGGCCGATCCGCGCAGCTACGGGTCCGGCAATCCGGGTGCCACCAATGTGCTGCGCTCGGGCAACAAGACGGCAGCGGTGCTCACGCTCGTGCTCGATGCGCTCAAGGGCTTCGTGCCGGTGCTCGTGGCAAGCCTGCTGGCTCCGCGCCTGGGCTTTGGCGAAGGCACGTTGGCGTGGGTGGGCCTGGCGGCATTCCTCGGCCACGTGTTCCCGGTCTTCTTCCGCTTCCAGGGTGGCAAGGGCGTGGCCACGGCCGCGGGCGTGCTGCTGGCGCTGAACCCGCTGCTGGGCCTGGCCACGCTGGCCACCTGGCTGATCGTGGCCGGCCTCCTGCGCTATTCGTCGCTCGCGGCCATCGTCGCGGCGGTGTGCGCGCCGTTCTATCAACTGCTGATCTGGGGCGGCGGGCCATCGTCCCTGCCGCTGCTGGCGATGAGTCTGCTGCTGCTGTGGCGCCACGGCGGCAACATGCGCAAGCTGATCACAGGCCGCGAATCGAAGATCGGGCAGAAGGAAGGCGCAGCGGCGACCAAGACCTCGCACCCGGCGCCCGCGTCGGCGCCGGCCGTGCGTGCGGCGCCAACGCATCCCGGTGCCCGACGCCGCGCGCGCAAGGGCCGACGCTGAGGCACGCGGCTTGCGTTGGCCCTGGGCCAGCGCCGCGCTCCAGTTCCAGCCATGGCCTCGGCTATGGCCCCAGCTATAGCCCCAGCCGCGCCAGCTCGCCGCGCCCCTGGCGCATCAACACCGGCTCGCGACCGCTCAGGTCGATCACGGTCGTCGGCTCCATCGGGCAGGCACCGGCATCGACGATGGCCTGCACCAGCTTCTCGCAGTGTTCACGGATCGACTCGGCGTCGTTGAGCGGCTCGTGCGCGCCCGGCGGGATGAGGGTGGTGCCCAGAAGCGGCTGACCGAGCTCGGCCAGCAGGTCCTGCAGCGCCTTGTGCGCGGGCACGCGCAGGCCGATCGTGCGGCGCGAGGGGTGGCTCAGCCGCCGCGGCACCTCCTTGGTGGCCTCCAGGATGAAGGTGAAGGGCCCCGGGGTGCCGAGCTTGAGGATGCGGTACTGGCGGTTGTCCACCCGCGCGTACGTCGCCAGCTCCGAGAGGTCGCGGCACAGCAGCGTCAGGTGGTGCTTGTCGTCGACCCCGCGAATGCGCCGCAGCTGTTCGGCCGC
>JADZCL010000324.1 GCA_020851615.1 Rubrivivax sp. | reverse complement strand
TCTCCACCGACGCGCTGACGCAGGTCGCCAACCGGCGCGGGCTGGCGCAGCTCTTCGCCACCGAGGCGGCACGCCGGGAGCGCGAGGGGGCGGGCGCGCCGCTGTGCGTGGCGCTGCTGGACATCGACAACTTCAAGAAGCTCAACGACACGCTGGGCCATGCCGCGGGTGACAAGGCGCTTGCGGCCCTGGCGGCGGCGGTGCGCGAGCGGCTGCGGCCGGTTGACCACCTGGCGCGCTTCGGGGGTGAGGAGTTCGTCGTGCTGTTGCCCGCCACGGTCGTCGACGAGGCGCAGAGCGCGCTGACGCGGCTGCAGCGTGCGCTGAGTGCGGCGCTGTTCATGCACGAGCAGACGGAGGTCTTCGTCACCTTCTCGGCGGGTGTCACCGAGTGGTGTCCGGGCGAGACACTCGAGGCCGCGCTCGAGCGCGCCGACGAGGCGCTCTACGAGGCCAAGCGCACAGGCAAGAACCGCACCTGCGCCGCCTGAGCGCAGGCGCGGGCTCCGTGCGCCGCCGTGCGGCGTTGCCGATCGATACAGGCTGCAGCTCAAGTCCGCCCTGCGCCGGCCGATACCGTTGCACGAGGTCTACCGCTTTGTTCCCCGCTGCATCTTGCTGCGGTTGCCGCTCCAAGCCCATGTCGTTGTTGAGCCCCTTCATCGCCGTTGCCCGCGCCGTGCGCGCCTTCTTCCGGGCCGATCTGCGGCTGCGCCGTGGGCAGCGGGGCCTGGAAGTGGTGCTGGATGATTCGCCTGCGGAGGTGGCGCCGCGCGGCAAGCGCGGGGCGACCGCCGCAGCGGCGCAGCAGAAGGTGCAGCGCGAGTTCGGCGCCATGCAGCGCTCGCTGGGTGCACTGCTGGACGAACTGCCCGAGAACCGCACAACGCTGCGCCACCTGGCCTTCATCGAGCACGCGCTGGCCAAGAAGGGTCACCGCGCCCTGCACAAGATCCCCTACGACATCCTGCAACGTGCACTGGCGCAGTTCGAAGCCGTGGTCACGAACTGGTCCGATGAAGGGCTGGCCGCGCTGCGTTCGAAGATGGCGGTGACCCTGATTGAACGCGAGGCCGAAGCCGCGGACCCCCAGACCCGCGACAACCCGCCAGGGACCGCGGCCACGACTTCGATCCTCGACTCCGTCGAACTGGCCCATCCGGTGGAACTGCCCGACGACGATGCCGAAGCCGCGGCCGCCGCGCTGCGCGCTGCCTACGGCGACGTCATGCTGCCCGATCTGCAACTGGTGCCCATGGAGTCGGCAGGTGTGGCGGACGTCGAAGTCCAGGGCGAGCTGGATTCGCCATCGGCCAAGGCCATCGCCAAGGCCGTGCGGCGCGGCGAGGACTCACCCGCGCGCACGCCACAGGCTGCAGAGCTGCAGTCCTGAATCGATCCAGACCTTCGCCAACCAGTCCCTGGCAGCTCCGGCCACGCTCCTCTCCGACGGCCTGGGTTGCTGGACCACGGTGCAGGGAACCGGCAACTTGCGCGCCAGCGCTGAAGAAGTCAGCGGCTGATGGCGGTCAACTGCAGGTGTGAACGGCGGTCAGGAATCGCGCCAGTTCAGCCTTGTCGCGGCAGCCCTGCGCAAGCTCCATGTAGGTCACCGCCGAGATGCGCCAGTGATTGACCGCGTGCAACCGCTGGGCTGCGCCGATATGCCCGCGCGTGAGCCACACCACCACGTCGGAGTCGATCAACGTGGACATCAGCCGTCGCGCCTGGTGCCGTCGTCGTTGAACCGAGAGGCGCGCAGCTTGCGCACATAGCCGGCCACGTCGGCCATGTCCTCGCGATCGCGCCACATCCCGAACAGCGGATCGTTGGCGAAGTCCTCGGCCTGAGCTTGCGTCGCCTGCGGCTCTTCCTCGATGCGCACCGTCACCGTGGCACTGCCGGCCTGGGTGAACCTGGCGCGCCACTTCTCCGGCAACTCGGCCACCGGCACATGCTCGAACACCACCGCGTTCATCGGGCTTCCCCTTCTTGGCTGCTGAGTTCAGCGGCCCTGCTGCGCGAGCAAGGCCTCGATCACATCCATCACCGCCCGCTGCTTGGGCTTGGGCAGAGCGCTGATGCGCTCCAGCTGCCGCTGTACCTGGGGCGCCGGCCCGCGCTTGCGCGGCGCGTGCTCGCCCTCGGCCATCAACTCATCGAGCGACACGGAAAGCGTCTTGGCCAGCAGCCGCAGCGTGGACACCGGGATGCGCCTGCGGCCAACCTCATAGGCCTGCACCGTCTGCTGCGACACCCCCAGTGCCTCGGCGAGCTGGACCTGCGTGATGCCGCGCGCCTTGCGCAGTTGCGTCACGCGCTCACCGAGCCCGGCAAAGAAGGTGCGTTCGTCGTCACTGATGGTCATGGTCGGCAGCTCAATCGTCAGTGCGGCCAAGGTTAGGCCCTCCATTGCCCCTCTATTGCCGGAGCGCAGTCGATTGTACTACTGGGAGTAGTAATGGGCCGCCAAGAAAGATCTTTCTCGGCTTGGCAGGCATCGAGCTTATGAAGGGCGGCAAGGATCTGCTGGGCGGCATCCCGTTCCACGAGGACGCGACGGCCGGCCTGATGGTGACGTTGGGCAAGAACGAATGGGAGGCTCTGGGATGGCTATATGCCAGGGTCCGGCGGCGCATGCGCGGGTGTTGGCGGCGGCTCAACGTCGTGTCTTGATGGCGCGACGGAGTCAAGCGTTGCGTCGTGCTGGTCGTGCGCGCCAGGTGCGTCAATGTGGTGTCGTCGGACGCGCACGCTTGCTGGCGTGCAGTCACGCAAACAGGCCGCGCGCTGCGCGTGCCAGGGCACGCGCACAGAACTTTACGCAGCGTGCATGTCGGCTAAACGTCGACGCTGCAGCATCGTGGTCATCGTCACCAGGCACAAACCAGGCACAAAGGAGCCACGATGAACACCTTCCCTGCAACGCAATGGACCCGTCACACCCGCAAACTGCTGGTTGGCGGCCTCTTTGTCGCCCTCGTCGGAGCGGCCGTGATGGCGCAGGCCGAGTCGGGCCCGATGGGCTGGCACCGCCATCACGGCGTTGCCGAAGCCGCAGGCGGCCCCATGGGCGCGATGATGCCCGGCATGATGGGGGGCCGGCATGCCGAGCGCATGCTCGAGGCCGCCGGGGTCAGCGCCGAGCAGCGGGCACAGATCCGACAGCTCGTCGATGCGGCGCGCAAGGAGGCGCAGGCCACGCGCGACGATGGTCGCAAGCTGCACGAGCAGATGCGCCAGCTCTTCACCCAGCCCACCGTAGACGCCAACGCCGCCGAGGCGCTGCGCCAGCAGCAGATGGCCCGCCATGAAGCCGCCAGCAAGCGGCGCATGCAATTGATGCTGGACGTGAGCCGGGTGCTGACGCCCGAGCAGCGAACCAAGCTCGCTGAACTGGCGGGCAAGCGTGGCGGCATGCTGCGCCACGGCGCGGGTCCGAAGTAAGCTCGGGCACGCCTTGGCTGCCGGGGAATCCGACCTTGAGTGCGCGTGTCCTGCTGATCGATGACGATGCCCGGCTGACCGACATGCTGGGCGACTACCTGCGTCGCAGCGGCTTTCAGGTCGACGTGGCAGCGACCCTGGCTGCCGGCCGGGAGCGGCTGCGCCAGGGCGGACTGGATGCGCTGCTGCTGGACCTGATGCTGCCCGATGGCGACGGCCTGGAACTGGCGCGCGAGCTGCGCGCCGATGCCCGGCTGCGCCGCCTGCCGCTGCTGATGTTGACGGCGCGTGGCGAGCCGATCGATCGCATCGTGGGCCTCGAGATCGGTGCCGATGACTACCTGCCCAAGCCTTTCGAGCCGCGCGAACTCCTCGCGCGCCTGAAGGCGCTGCTGCGCCGCGCGACGCCCGAGTCGGGCAGCGACGACGTGCTCGTCTTCGGCCGGCTGGAGATCGATCTCGGTGCACGCCAGGCCCGGCTGGACGGCACGCCCTGCGAGCTGACGGGCTACCAGTTCGAGCTGCTCGTCGTGCTGGCGCGCAGCCCGGGACGCGTGCTCTCGCGCGACCAGATCATGGATGCGCTGCAGGGCCACCCGCTGGAGGCCTTCGACCGCAGCATCGATGTGCACATCTCACGCCTGCGCGCCGTCATCGAGGACGACCCCAAGAACCCCCGTCGTGTGCTCACCGTACGTGGCAGCGGCTACGTGTTCGCGCGCAAGCAGGACGACTGACCGGCTGCCAAGGCGCCTGCCGTCGCGTGAAGTCGCTCTATCTGCGCATCTGGCTCACCGTCGTGGCGGTGCTGGCGCTGTTCGCGCTGATCTCAGGCTGGTTGATGCAGCAGCACCTCGAGCACGAGCGGCTGCGCTACGAGGAGCGTGTGCGTGAGCGCACCGAAGCCTGGGCGGATCTGCTGCAGCGCGCCTTGCCCGCGGCTGGTGCGCCCCTTGCGGAGCAGGAGCAGGCGCTGCAGGCCTGGTCGCAGCGCCTGCGCGTGCCCATGGCGCTTGACGATGCGGGCGGACGCCGCCTCGGCACGAGCGAGCTCTTCCGTCATCGCGAGGCCGAAGCCGGCCCCTTGCAGATGCGGCGCCTGCAGCGGGTGCCGCTGGATGACGGGCGCATCCTCTGGCTCCTGCGGCCTGGGCCACGCGGGGTGGGCATGGGGCCCGGCATGGGCCCGGGCATGGGCCCTGGTGCCAACCGGGTGGCGCAGGTGCCGGCGCCCTGGTTCCTGCCGCCGGGCTGGCGTGAGGGGCCGGCGCTGATCGTGTTGCTGGGCGTGTTGTTCGCGGCGATCGCACTGGGTGCGTGGCCGGTCGTGCGCCGGCTCACGCGCCGGCTGGAGGCGCTCAAGCAGGGTGTCGAGGCCTTCGGTGCCGGGGCGCTGCACCAGCGCGTGGCCGAGGATGGCCGCGATGAGGTGGCAGCGGTCGCGGTGAGCTTCAACCGCGCCGCGGCGCGCATCGAGGCGCTGCTCCAGACGCACAAGAGCCTGCTGGCCAACGCCAGCCATGAGTTGCGATCGCCCCTGACGCGCCTGAAGATGGCCGTCTCCATGCTCGACGACGCGCCGCAGGCGCAACGTGCGGCACTGCGCCGCGAGATCGACATCGACATCGTCGAGCTCGACGCACTGGTCGAGGAGGTGCTACTGGCCAGCCGCCTGGACGCCGCGCCGCTGCAGGGGGACGACGAAGAGATCGACCTGCTTGCGCTGGCGGCGGAGGAGGCCGCCCGCGTGGGTGCCACGGCACAGGGCGAGCCGGTGCTTGTCCGTGGACAGGAGCGGCTGCTGCGCCGCGCCTTGCGCAACCTGCTCGAGAACGCGCGCCGCTACGGCGGTGGCCAGATCGACGTGACCGTCCAGACGCTGCAGGGCCAGTCGACGCCGGTCCAGGTGGCGGTGTGCGACCGCGGGCCCGGCGTGCCGGCGGCATTCCGGGAGCGCATCTTCGAGCCCTTCTTCCGCCTGCCGGGGCACGCCGAAAAAGCCGGTGGCGTCGGCCTGGGCCTGGCTCTGGTGCGCCAGATCGCCGAACGTCATGGCGGCACTGTGCGCTGCCAGGAACGCGTGGGCGGGGGCAGTTGCTTCACGCTTGCGTTGCCACGGGAGCCGTCGCGCGCATGACGCGGCCGACCACGGCCAGCAGCAGCGCTGCGGCCACCAGCAGCCCGGTGCTGCTGGCCACCCAGTAGCCCGGTGCCCCACGCAATGCAGCCGGGGCCAGCCCAAGCGGATCGAAGGCCAGCAGATAGCCGCCGCCAAGCCCCACGCCCCACAGCGAGCCGGCGAAGATGAACATCGGGGCCGTCGCGATCCGATGCGCACGCAGGATGAAGGCAGCCATCGTCTGCGTGGCGTCGAAGAAGTGGAAGACGGCTACCCAGGCCAGGATGGGCAGCGCGGCCGCAATGACTGCTGCGTCCCGCGTATAGAGGCCGACGATAGCGGCACGGCCCACGAAAACCAGGCTGCCGAGCACGGCGGCCATCAGCATGCCAAAGGCGATGCCGTGGCGCACCAGGGAACGCGCATCGGCCATGTCCCGGGCACCGATACGCTGCGCCACCAGCGTGCTGGTGGCGGTGGCCAGTGCCATGGGCAGCATGAACATCAGCGAGACCAGATTGGCCGCGATCTGGTGGCCAGCGACCGGGTTCGTGCCCAGCCGTGCGATGAAGACCGCCATCAGTGCGAAGCCGCTGACCTCGATCAGGATCGAGAACCCCATCGGGATGCCCAGGCGCAACTGTGCGCGCAGGGCCAGGCGGTCGGGTGCGTGCAGCCCGCGCCCCCAGAGCACGAACGGATCGTAGAAGCGGCTGCGGCGCAGCACGACGAAGGCGGCCAGGGCCTGCCCCCACATCACGATCGCCGTGGCCACTGCGCAGCCGACCACGCCCAGGGCGGGTATGCGCAAGGCCGGAATGCCGCTGATGAGCAGGGCCGAGAGCGGAATCTTCAGCGCCAGGCCGCCCAGCTGCAGTGCCATGACCGCCTT
>JADZCL010000323.1 GCA_020851615.1 Rubrivivax sp. | reverse complement strand
GGGCGGCATTGGCGTGCACGGTGATCTCGAGCTTGCCGCCGGTGGCCTTGCGCACGTCGTCGGCGAACTGCTGCAGGTTGACGCTGTGGAAGTTCGTGGCCGGATAGGCCGCCGGCAGGTCCCACTTCACCTGGGCCTGGGCAGTGCCGCCGGCCAGCAGTGCGGCGGCGGTCAGGAGGGTGGGCAGCAGTCTCATCGTCGATCCTCTCGCTTGCGTGGCGGCAAAAGCCGCAAGCATGCGGTGCCGCGTGCATGCCGTTCATCCGGACTTGCCCGCGGTCGGCACGCCGGCGTTGCTGCGCAATCGCCGCAGATCGCGGCCCCTAGAATGCCGCCGGTCCGCTGGTGCCACCGCGGCTGGAGACCTGATGTCAAAGCGTGCCCGGCGCGTTGCTGTCCTCGCCCACTGCCATCTCAACGTCAACACCAAGGTCGTGGGCCTGGCCGACTACTGCGGCTCAAGAGACGAGGTGGTTGGCCCACTGCTGCGCGAGGGCGTCGGCATCGTGCAGTTGCCGTGTCCAGAAGCGACCTTCCTGGGCATGAAGCGCTGGGGCATGACGCGCGAGCAACTCGATGGCCCGGCCTACCGGCGCCACTGCCGGGAGATCCTGCGGCCCGTGGTCGACACCTTGCAGGCGCTTGCTGCCGACGGCTGCGCCATCGACGCGGTGATCGGGGTGGACGGCAGCCCTTCCTGCGGCGTCACGCGCACCTGCGCGGGATACGTCGGCGGTGAGATCGAGGCCTTGTTCGCCGCGGGCCAGACGCCCGTGGCGCGTGAGGCGGCCGGCCCCGGCATCTTCATGGAGGAGTTGCAGGCCCTGCTTGGCCAGGCCGGCCTGCAGGTTGCGTTCCGAGCTGTGGATGAGACTGGCGCAGGCCAGGACAAGGAAGAGAGTTGAAACCCATGGATTCCCGAACAACGCGTCGTTTCACCCTGATCGCCGGCCTGGCGATGTGGGCGCTCGCGGGCTGCGGGCGACAGCAGCCTGCCGAGCCGCCCGCGCAGCCTGCCGCAGCGGCGCCGGCGCCGGTCGAACAGCCCGATGCTGCGCTGAAGGCGGTCAAGGACAAGGGAGTCCTGGTCGTCGGCGTTGCGCCGTTCTACGCGCCGTTCGAGTCGACCAACGAGAAGACCAAGGAAATCGAGGGCTTCGACGTCGATCTCGTCCGTGCGATCGCCGCGAAGATGGGGCTTGGTGTGAAGCACAAGCCTGCCGAGTGGCAGGCGCTGCTCGGGGGCCTGGACAAGGGTGACCACGACCTCATCTTCTCGGCGATGTCCAAGAAGGAAGCGGCCGCGGCCAACGTCGAGTTCTCGGACGTCTACTACCACCTCGACGACATCATCATCACGGCCAAGGGCAACCCGAAGAGCATCCAGGGCAAGGCGGACCTGAAGGACAAGGTCGTCGGCGTCCAGCTCGGTTCGGGTTCAGAGCCGCTGGCCGACGGGATCAAGGGCGAGGTCGGCATCAAGGAGGTCAAGAAGTACAAACTGACCCAGGACGCGATGAACGACCTCAAGGCTGGCCGGATCGATGGCGTCATTGCCGGCTATACCTTCGCGGTCGAGCAGACGCGCCAGGATCCGAGCTTCGTGGTGCTGGCTGCGCCGCTGGCAAGTGCCGAGCTGGTGGGCGTCTTCAGGAAGGGTTCGGGGAGTCTGGTGGCCGAGTTCAACAAGGCCCTCGCCGCGGTCAAGGCCGACGGGACCTACGACCAGCTCGTCGCGAAATGGCTGGCGCTGGGCAAATAGCAGCGGCCGGCGCCCCGCTGCGGCGGCGAGCCGCCCGGGATGAGCGGGCGGGTCGTCGCCCCCTCGTCCGCAGCCGGGGAAGCCGGTGAACCTCGTGCAGTGGCGAATCATCGCCGACTGGGCGCCCGAGCTGGTGCAGGCGGCGTGGGTCACGCTGCAGATCACGGCCATGGCGTTCGCGCTCGCCTTGGTGGTGGGCACTGCTGTGGGCATCGCCACCAGCCGCGGGCACTGGACCCGGCGCGTGCTGGGCCTGTATGTCGAGCTCTTCCGCGGCACGCCCCTGCTGGTGCAGCTGTTCTTCATCTACTACGGTCTGGCGCAGATCGGTGTCGTCATGCCGGGCATGGTGGCCGCCGTCCTCGGGCTGGGCCTGAATGGCGGCGCCTACATTTCCGAGATCGTTCGCGGGTCGCTGGCCGGCATCGATCGCGGGCAGTACGACGCCGCCCATGCCCTGGGGCTGAACCGGTTTGCAATCGCGGTGTGGGTCGTCCTGCCACAGGCCTTGCGAACGGCCACGCCGCCCCTGGTCAATGCGATCGCGGCGATGCTCAAGGACACCTCGCTCGTTTCGCTCCTGGCGATCACGGAGATGACGAGCATCGCCAACCAGATCTACACGCGTACCTTCCGGGCATTCGAGATATACGCCGTCATCGGTCTGATGTACCTTGTGATGACGCTTGCCTTTTCAATCGCGAGCCGCGCCCTCGAGCGCCGACTCGCCCTCGGCCGCGCATGAGGGGCTCGAAGCGGAGCATCACCATGGCTTTTTCAGGTACCGATCGCAAGTGGCAGTTCTGGGTCGATCGCGGCGGCACCTTCACCGACCTGGTCGGCCGCGCGCCCGATGGGCAGCTGCACACCCTCAAGCTCCTGTCCGACAACCCCGAGCAGTACCCGGATGCCGCGGTCGAGGGCATCCGCCGGCTGC
>JADZCL010000322.1 GCA_020851615.1 Rubrivivax sp. | reverse complement strand
ACGCCGCCTGCGTGCTGCTGCGCGAGGCCAACGCGGTGACCGACAACCCGCTCGTCTTTGCCGCCGACGGCGTGCTGCTGAGCGGGGGCAACTTCCACGCCGAGCCGGTGGCGCTGGCCTGCGACGCGATGGCCAACGCCATCGCCGAGGTCGGCGCGATTGCCGAGCGGCGCGTGGGCATGCTGATCGACGCCAACATCTCGCGCCTGCCGCCCTTCCTCACACCCAACGCGGGGCTCAACAGCGGATTCATGATCCTGCATGTCACTGCTGCGGCGCTGGCCAGCGAGAACAAGACCTACGCCCACCCCGCCAGCGTCGACAGTCTGCCCACCAGCGCCAATCAGGAGGACCACGTCTCGATGGCCACCTTCGCGGCGCGGCGGCTGCAGCCGATGATCGCCAACGTCACGCGCATTCTCGCCATCGAGTGGCTGGCCGCGGCGCAGGGCATCGAGTTCCTGCGCCCGCTGCGCAGCTCGGCGGTGCTCGAGCAGGCGCACGCGCAGCTGCGCGGCTTCAGCGCCGCGATGATGAGCGACCGCTCGCTGGCGCCCGACATCGAGACCGCAGCCGCGCACATCGGCGAGGGCAGGCTCTCGGCCCTCTTCAAGGGCCTGTCCGACATGCCGGCACTGTGGGTGCCGGCCTGAGGGGCGGCTCCCGAAAACCCGCTATCGTCCGCCCGCTCGCGCGCCCGGCCACGGCAGCAGGCGCCGGCCATTTCGACCCCCGCCCCCCTCAAGAGGAGACGTCCGCATGAAGAAGATCGTCATCACCGCTGCAGTGGCTGCCCTGTGCGCCGCTGCGCAGGCCCAGGAGACCAAGGTCGCCATCGGCATCTCGGGCTGGACCGGCTTTGCGCCGCTCACGCTGGCCAGGGAGGCCGGGTTGTTCAAGAAGCACGGCCTGGACGTGAGCATCAAGAAGATCCCGCAGAAGGACCGCCACCTCGCGATGGCCAGCGGCGACATCCAGTGTGCGGCCACCACGGTCGAGACCTGGATCGTCTGGAACGCCAACGGCGTCCCCGCGACGCAGATCTTCCAGCTCGACAAGAGCTATGGCGCCGACGGCATGGTCGTCAAGCCGGGCATCGCCAGGATCGCCGACCTCAAGGGCAAGACCGTGGCCGCCAGTGCGCCGGGGACCTCGCCCTACTTCGCCCTGGCGTGGATGCTGAAGAAGAACGGCGTCTCGGTGAAGGACGTGAAGGTCGTCAACCTCGAGCCGCAGGCCGCGGCCAACGCCATGCTCACCAACACCGCCGGCATCGATGCCGCGATGACCTATGAGCCCTACCTCGGCACCGTGCGCGCCAAGCCCGAGGCCGGCCGCATCATCGCCACCACGCTGGACTACCCGATGGTGATGGACACCGTCGGCTGGACGCCCAAGTTCCTGGCCGAGAACCCCAAGGCGGCCAAGGCGCTGGCGGATGGCTACTTCGACGCGCTGGAGATGATCAAGGCCGAGCCGAAGAAGAGCTTCGAGATCATGGGGGCCGATGTCAAGCAGACCGGCGAGCAGTTCGAGGCCAGCCAGAAGTACCTGCGCTGGCAGGACCGCGCGGCCAACAAGACGTTCTTCGCCGGTGAGCACGGGGCCTTCAGCAAGGAGGCCGCCGACCTGCTGCTCGAGGTCGGGATCATCAAGGCGGTACCCGACCTCGGCAAGCTCGCGGACACGCGCTTCATCCAGTGACGCGCCGAGTGCCGCCGCGCCTGCGATGAAGCCGCTTGTTCCCGTTGCGCCGGGCACCCGAGTGGTGCTTGGCGTGAGCTTCTTCGTGCTCTTCGTGGCCCTGTGGGCTGCGGTGACCTTCGGCGGCGTGGTGAACAAGACCTTCCTCGCCGACCCGCTGACGATGCTGCGCTCGGGCTGGGTGCTGCTGACGCAGATGAACTTCGCCCACGACATCGGCATGACGGTGTGGCGCGTGCTCGGCGGCTTCGTGATCGCGGCGCTGCTGGCGCTGCCGCTGGGCATCATGATGGGGGCGTACAAGCCGGTCGAGGCCTTCTTCGAGCCCTTCATCAGCTTCTCGCGCTACCTGCCGGCGTCGGCCTTCATCCCGCTGCTGATCCTGTGGGCGGGGATCGGCGAGGCGCAGAAGCTCGCGCTGATCTTCATCGGCAGCTTCTTCAACCTGGTGCTGATGATCTCGGTGACGGTGGGCAACACGCGCCGTGATCTGGTCGAGGCGGCCTATACGCTGGGGGTGAAGGACACCTCGCTGATCCGCCGCGTGCTGGTTCCCGGCGCCGCACCCGAGATCGCCGAGCAACTGCGCATGGTGCTGGGCTGGGCCTGGACCTACGTCATCGTGGCCGAGCTGATCGGCGCCAGCAGCGGCATCGGCCACATGATCACCGACAGCCAGGCGCTGCTGGCGACCGACCAGATCATCTTCGGCATCATCGTCATCGGCCTGATCGGGCTGGCCAGCGACCTGCTGTTCAAGTGGGTCAACCGCCGCCTCTACCCCTGGGCCCAGCTCGGGCGCTGAAGGCGGACTGCGCATGAGCCCCATCCTCTGCGTGCGCGGTGTCGAGCGCCGCTTCGCGGCCGCAGGCGGCTCGACGCTGGCGCTGCAGGCTACCGATCTCGATGTGGCAGAGAACGACTTCATCACCATCCTGGGCCCCAGCGGCTGCGGCAAGAGCACGCTGCTGCGCATCGTCGCAGGGCTGGACCACCAGACCGCCGGCGAGGTGCTGCTGGACGGGCAGCGCATCGACGGGCCCGGCGCCGACCGCGGCATGGTGTTCCAGAGCTACACGCTGTTTCCCTGGCTCTCGGTGCTCGACAACGTCTGCTTCGGCCTCGCCGAGCGCGGGCTGCCGCGTGCGCAGCAGCTCGAGATCGCACATGGCTTCCTGGTCAAGGTGGGCCTCGTGGGCTTCGAGAGCCATTTCCCCAAGCAGCTCTCCGGCGGCATGCAGCAACGCACCGCGATCGCGCGTGCGCTGGCCAACGACCCGCGCATGCTGCTCATGGACGAGCCCTTCGGCGCGCTGGATCACCAGACGCGCGAGCTGATGCAGGAGCTGCTGCTGGGCATCTGGGAGGAGCAGCGCAAGACCGTGCTCTTCGTCACCCACGACATCGACGAAGCCGTCTTCATGGGCAGCCGCGTCGTCGTCATGAGCGCGCGCCCGGGGCGCATCAAGCTCGATCGCGTGGTGTCGCTGCCCTACCCGCGCCACTACGCGATCAAGACCACGCCCGAGTTCGCCGCACTCAAGGCCGAACTGACCGAGGCCGTGCGCGCCGAGGTGATTGCCGCGCAGGCCCAGCAGGCAGGCTGAGCTGGGCCGTGCGCCGCAGCCCCGGGTCATCACCGGGGTGTGCGGGCAGCGCCGCGTGGCGGCACTGCGTCAATGATCACTGAAACCCGTGCAAGCCGCGGTGAGGCAAGCGCTGCCGCGGGATTCTGTGATATGAAGCGATCCCCTCGCCACCTTGTGCTTTACCCGCCATGCTCAACGTCGACATCGCCAAGCTCGAACAGGTCGTGACCGATCTGCGTGCCCTGCTGAAGGACGGCCTGCTGGCCACCGACATCTGGGACCGCGCCACCGGTTTGTCGCTGGCGGGATACAACGCGCAGCCGGCTGCGGTTGCACTCTTCAACCAGCTCACCGACGAGATTTCGGGCACGCTCGGCGGTGCGGGCTTCCCGGCGCTGGCGCGCTTCTACATGCTCGACCTTGACGGCGACAACGCGGTCGTCATCCTGCGCCACGGCGACGATCTGCTGCAGGGCACCCTGCTGAACTCGAAGAAGGCCAACATGGGCATCCTGTTCAGCATCGCGATCCCGAAGGCGCTAGACGGCGTCGGCAAGGCGCGCGCTTGAGCTGCAGGGACCGGCGGACATTGCGCCTGGCGCGTCGCGGGTTGCAATGAGCGGCACGGTCTGGGCCCCGGCGCGCGAGAGCGCCAGCACGCTCGCCTTCATGGCGACGCTGCGGCTGCACTCCTCCGCCTGGCAATGGGTGGACGCACCGCAGCACGCGCAGTGGTGGGTGATCGACGCGGCCGCGCTCGCCGACGCGCAGGCGCTGGCGGCGTGGGCGGCGCTCTACGACCGGCTCGATCACGCGCCGCGCGTGGCCTTTCTCGCCGCGCAGATGGCTGAGCTGCCGCGCCCGGCGTGGACCTTCTTCAAGCCGCCGGTGAAGAGCGGCCTGATCTTCAACTGGGTGCGCCCGCGCCAGACGGCGCAGGTGGCCATCGCCCAGGCTGCGGCGAGCAGCGCCGCGGCGATGCCCTGGCGGCACGGGCTGCTGCACCTGCGCCGCTGGCCCAACATCAGCCGCTATGGCAACACGCTCGAGCTGACCGTGGCCTGCTCGCGCCTGCTGGCCGCCCCGGCCGACTACGAGCAGGTGTTGCAGTGGTCGGTGCCCGCACCGCTGCTGGACCAGCTGCTGTCCGATGCGCACCGCGAGGGCTTGCTGCATATCGCTTCACCCGCTGCACCGGCACCCGTGGTGATGCAGACGGCGGCGGTCGCCGTGGGCGCAGCACCGGCACCGGACAGGGTGTCGCCTGCGCCGGCAACCGGGCCGGCGCAGCCGGCGTCGGGCACGGCCCCGGAGGCTGAGCGCTCGCGCTGGGATCTCGTCAAGCGGCTGCTGGGCAAGTTCGCAATCAGATGACGACATGGCAATGGGCGCGAAGGAGCCTGCGATGAAGATCGTCCTGGGCCACCACGCCAAGCATCAGGTGGTCTTCGTCGGGCCGTT
>JADZCL010000321.1 GCA_020851615.1 Rubrivivax sp. | reverse complement strand
GGCCATCTCGTCGTGGGTCCAGGGCATCTCAGGCTCCCTTCGGGTTCTGCTTGGTTGTGCGCTTCTCGATGCGCTTCTCCGGCGTGGCGTTCAACACCAGCCGGTGCACGTAGATGCCGGGCAGATGGACGGCGTCGGGATCGAGGCTGCCCGTCTCGACGATTTCCTCGACCTCGACCACGCTGATCCGGCCCGCCATGATCACCGCGGGGTTGAAGTTGCGCGCCGTACGCCGGAAGACGAGGTTGCCGCTGCGGTCGGCCTTCCACGCCTTGCCCAGCGACACATCAGGCACCAGAGAGTGCTCCATCACGTAGGTCTTGCCGTCGAACTCGCGCGTTTCCTTGCCCTCGGCGATCACAGTGCCGACCCCGGTGCGCGTGAAGAAGGCCGGAATCCCGGCCCCACCCGCACGTAGTTTCTCGGCCAGTGTGCCCTGCGGGGTGAACTCGAGTTCCAGCTCGCCGGCCAGATACTGGCGTTCAAACTCCTTGTTCTCACCGACGTAGCTCGAGACCATCTTGCGGATCTGGCGTGTCAGCAGCAGCCGCCCGAGACCCCAGCCGTCGACCCCGGCGTTGTTCGAGATCACCGTCAAACCCTTGACGCCGCTGTCGTGCAGCGCCTCGATCAGTGCTTCCGGGATGCCGCACAGCCCGAAGCCGCCAACGGCCATGGTCTGGCCATCCTTGACGATGCCCGCGAGCGCTGCGGCGGCGCTCGGGTAGATCTTGTTCATGCCGGGGACTCCCGAAAGGTCGAAGGAAGGAGCGTACTACCGGAGCGAGTCAGCGTCGGTTACGTAGATTTGATTAAGGACCGCCGCCGCAGCCGCCGGTGCGGCGCGCTCAGGCGCTCCGTAGAATCCCGCGCCAGTGCGGCAGGAACACAGCATGGACGAGCGCGCCCAAGCCACCGCAGCCCTTGCGCTGGACTACCGCGTCGCCTTCGAGGAGGCGCCGGTGGGACTGATCCTCTCGCGCCACCGGCTGATGATCGACTGCAACCGCGAGTTGCTGGCGATCTTCGGCGCCGAGCGTGAGCAGGTCGTGGGCCAATCCTTCGCGGTCCTCTACCCGAGCACCGACGAATTCGAGCGCACCGGCGAGCGTATCGTTGCCAGCCTCGACGAGCACGGTCGCTACGCGGACGAGCGGGTGATGAAGCGCCTAGGCGGTAGCCGCGCCGACGAGCTGTTCTGGTGCCGCGTCTCCGGGCGTGCGCTGCAGCGGCAGGACGCCCATGCCGCAGGCATCTGGACCTTCGAGGACCTCTCCGCCCGGCGCGTGCTCAAGGCCGTCTTCACCGCGCGCGAGCGCGAAATCGCGGCGCTCCTGATCGAAGGCGCCACCAGCAAGCGCATCGGCCGTCAACTGGCGATCAGCCCACGCACCGTCGACGTCTACCGCGCCCGCCTGATGCGCAAGCTTGGGGCGGCAACGACCGCCGAACTGGTCAACCGGCTGCTCAACGGCTGAAGGCGCAGGCTTCAGGCCAGCAGGCCATGCAGCCAGGCTCGGCCGATGAAGGTGGTGATTGCCGGCTCACTCGGGCGCGATGCCCAACTCGTCGGCCAGGCGTTGCACCAGCGTCTGCAGGCGCTGCAATTGCGCCCCCTGCTGGCGGACTTCGGCGCGCAGGCGCGCGAGTTCGTCGCTGTCGCCTGCTGCGCGAGCGTCCGCCGGGGCAGCGGCAGCCTCGCTCACGGCGCCGCACAGCAGGTGCGCCCAGCGGACCTCGCGCGCGCCCGGTGCGCGCGCCAGCCGCGCGACGAAAGGTGCTGCCTTGCCCGCGAGTTCCTCCAGGAAGCCCTCGACCGACGAAACATCGGCAAAGTGGTGCAGCCGCTCGCTGTTCTGGCGCAGTTCGGCCACGGTCTGCGGGCCGCGCAGCATCAGCACGGCCAGCAGCGCCACCGCCGCGCCCGGCAGCCCGAGCACGCGCGGCATGTTGTGGTCGAAACGCATGACACGCGCACCCGAGACTTCGATCACCAGCGACAAGCCCTTCAGCGCGCCGAGCGCCGTCGTCACCTCGCCCTCCTCCACTTCCATGATCGGCTGGCGGGCGCTCTTCTGGTTGCAGCCCGCAACCAGTGCGTTGAGCGAGAGCGGGTAGGTATCGGGGACCGTGGCCTGCTTTTCGACCAGGACGGCGAGTACGCGGGCTTCGAGCGGCGTCAGTTCGCGCATGGTCGGCCGGTTGCCTCCTGCCTCAGACACCGAAGCCATCGTCGGCGGCGATCACCGCGCCGTTGACGAAGTGGCTCTCGTTGGCACAGAGCATGAGGAGTGCAGCCTCCAGATCCTGCGGCTTGCCCACGCGCTTGCGCGGCAGCATGTCGATGAGCTTGCGGCCGGCTTCGGTCTGCCAGTGGTGGTGGTTGAGTTCGGTATCGATGTAGCCCGGGCACAGCGCATTGACGTTGATGCCAAAGCGTCCCCACTCCAGCGCCATCGCCTTGGTCATGTGCACCACAGCCGCCTTGCTCATGGCATAGACGCCGATCTGCGACAGCGGCCGCAGCGCCGCCATCGAGGCCACGTTGACGATGCGTCCGCCGGTGAAGGTGCCCGGGGCCGCACCGCGGCTGCGCGCAATCATGCGCTTGCCGACCTCCTGGGCGACGAAGAAAGCGCCGCGCGTGTTCACATCCATCATGTAGTCATAGTCGTCGGGGGTGACGTCGATCAGCCTTTGCGTCGTGCTCACGCCCGAGTTGTTGACGAGGATGTCGATGGTGCCCATCTCGGTTTCGGCGTGCGCCACTGCGGCGCGGATGCTGTCGGTATCGGCCACGTCAAGGCTCACCACATGGGCGTCACCGCCACCGGCCTCGAGTTCGGCACGCAAGGTCTTCAGGCGCTCCAGCCGGCGCGCGGCAAGCACGACCGCAGCGCCGGCACGCGTGAGTGCGCGCGCGAACTGCTCGCCCAGGCCACTGGAGGCGCCGGTGACCATTGCCACGCGGCCGGAAAGGTCGATCTGGTAGGCCAAAGCTCAGCTCCGATCAAATGTTCAGCAGGAGGTTCGAGGCACGATAGCACGCAGGCGCCCGAGGCGGTTGGCGAATCGAACGCTCGTTCGTTTTTTGCGCCCCGCCACTTAGAATCACTCGCGCCAAGGCCTGATCACAAGAAAGCACACGCATGACCCCGCAGGAACTCCTCGAGCAATACGGCCCGCGCGAAGTGATGGCCTACGACGTCGTCGTCGTCGGGGCAGGCCCCGCGGGCCTGGCGACGGCGATCCGGCTCAAGCAGATCAATGCCGAGCTGTCGGTGGTCGTCCTCGAGAAGGGCTCCGAGCCGGGTGCCCACATCCTGTCGGGTGCGGTCATGGATCCGAAGGCACTCACCGAGCTCTTCCCCGACTGGAAGGAGCGTGGCGCCCCGCTGAACCAGGCGGTGACCGAGGACGAGGTGCTCTTTCTCGACGCCCGGCATGCGCAGCGCACACCCCAATGGCTGATCCCCGAATGCCTGCACAACGCCGGCAACTTCGTCATCAGCCTGGGCGCGCTGACCAGGTGGCTGGCCGAACAGGCCGAAGCGCTGGGGGTGGAGATCTTTCCGGGCTTTGCCGCCGC
>JADZCL010000320.1 GCA_020851615.1 Rubrivivax sp. | reverse complement strand
GGCATGCCCGCAGGCGTTCTCAACGTGCTGCCCACCGACGCCGCCGGCTCCATCGAGATCGGCAAGGTGCTGTGCGCAAGCGACACCGTGCGCCATCTCTCCTTCACCGGCAGCACCGAGGTCGGCCGCATCCTGGCTGCGCAGTGCGCGCCGACCGTGAAGAAGCTCAGCCTCGAACTCGGCGGCAACGCGCCCTTCATCGTGTTCGATGACGCCGACCTCGACAGTGCCGTGCAGGGTGCGCTGGCCAGCAAGTACCGCAACGCCGGCCAGACCTGCGTCTGCACCAACCGCTTCTACGCGCAAGCCGGCATCTACGACGCCTTCGTCCAGAGGCTGGCCGCACGCAGCCAGGACATCAAGGTCGGCAACGGCTTCGAGCCCGGCGTCAATCAGGGCCCGCTGATCGACGACCAGGCGCTGGCCAAGGTCGAGGCGCACGTGGCCGACGCCCTGGCCAAGGGCGCGCGCCTGGTGGCCGGCGGCAAGCGACTGGGTGAGCGCTTCTATGCGCCCACCGTGCTGGCCGACGTGACGGATGAAATGCAGTGCGCGCGCGAGGAGACCTTCGGCCCGCTGGCGCCGGTGTTCCGCTTCGAGACCGAGGCGCAGGCCATTGCCGCGGCCAACGCCACCGAGTTCGGCCTCGCGAGCTATTTCTTCAGTCGTGACGTGGGACGCATCTTCCGCGTTGCCGAGGCGCTCGAGTACGGCATGGTCGGCATCAATACCGGCCTCATCTCGACGGCCGAGGTCCCCTTCGGCGGTGTGAAGCAGTCAGGCCAGGGCCGCGAGGGCGCGCGCCAGGGCATCGACGACTACGTCGAGCTCAAGTACCTCTGCCTGGGCGACATCCTGAAGTAGTCAGCCCTCGTCGTTGGCCGCCGCCTGTGCGCCGCGGTCGGGCCCGCGCTCGATGGCGTGCGCGACCTGGCCGCTGCTGCCGAGTGCGGCCATCTGCGCCGCCTGCGCCAGCGCGCGGCGCAAGAGATCCTCGGCCTGCTGGCCGTGCTCGGGGAAGGACGCCAGGCCCAGGCGCACGCCCACCTGCCGCTCACGGCCGGTGATCGAGAACGGCTGCGTGAGCGAATGGGCAAGCTTGCGCGCCACGCGCTCGGCGGCATCGGGTGCGTCCAGCCAGGCCAGCAGCACCGCGAACGTGTCGGCGCCGAGCGACGCCACCACATCACTGGCGCGCAGCCCCGCGCGCAGGCGCACCGCGACCTTGCGCTTGAGCACGTTGGCCGCCTCGCGTCCGAGTGCGGCCTCGGTCGCCGCCAGGCCCTCGATGCGCAGGATCACCAGCGCCATCGGCGCCGGTTCACGCGCCCGCAGTGCCACCAGGTGCGTCATGTGCTCGAGCAACTGGGTGTGGTTGGGCAGACCGGTGGCCAGATCGGTGGCGTAGGCCTTGCGCGCGGCCACCTCCAGCCGCTTGCGCTCGACCGCCAGCCGCAGCGCGCGCGCCAGGCCGGCCGCATCCGTGGGTGCCAGCACGTCCTGCACGCCAGCCTGCACCAGGGTCACCGCCTCGGCCGCACCGGGCTCGCGGGTGACGACGACAACCGCGGCATCCAGCACCGCCTGCGTCAGCAGCGGCCACAGCGCCAGGGCCGCCAGCGCCCCCGGCGCCGTGGCGTCGATGACGACCGCGTCATGCTCCCGCGCCTGCAGCGCGGCGGCAGCATCGAGGAGGGTTGGCACCTGGTGTGCAACGAACGGGCCGAACGGCGAATCCCACAGATCGACCGGCTGGCTGCCTGAGATGCAGAGAATCTGGATCGGGGAGGTCATGGCCTGACGCACGTACGCACGGGCGAGGCTAGCGCTGCAACCTGCAAGGCGCCAAGCGGGAAAGCCCGGGAAAGCCCAATTTGCGCGGCGCCGCGCGCGCACCGCATGCCAGCGTGTCACGTTGGCATGCGGGCTGGCATTGGGCCGTCTACAGATCCGTGCGCAGCTTCCAGATCTCGGGGAAGAGCACCACGTCCAGCATCTTGCGCAGGTAGCCCACGCCGCTGGTGCCGCCGGTACCGCGCTTGAAGCCGATGATGCGTTCGACCGTCGTGACGTGGCGGAAGCGCCAGAGGCGGAAGGCGTCCTCCAGGTCGGCCAGTTCCTCGCCGAGCTGGTACAGGTCCCAGTGCTGCGCCGGGTCGCGGTAGACCTGCAGCCAGGCGGCGACGACGGCGTCGCTGGCTTCGTAGGGCAGGGTCCAGTCGCGCTCGACGTGGCTGGCCGGCACGGCGATGCCACGCCGGGCCAGCAGCCGCAGCGACTCGTCGTAGAGCGAGGGTGCGGCGTAGGCGGCCTGCACCTGCGCCAGGCGCGCGGGCCGGTGCCGGTGGGGCTCGAGCATCGCGGCGTTCTTGTTGCCCAGGCCGAATTCGATGCAGCGGTACTGCCAGCTCTGGAAGCCGCTGCTGCTGCCGAGATGGCTGCGCATCGCGCTGTACTCGGGTGGCGTCATCGTCGCCAGCACGTCCCAGGCGTGCACGAGCTGCTCCATGATGCGCGAGACGCGCGCCAGCATCTTGAACGCCGGTTGCAGCCGGTCCTGTGCGACATGGGCGACCGCCGCCTGCAGCTCGTGCAGCATCAGCTTCATCCACAGCTCGCTGGTCTGGTGCTGGATGATGAAGAGCATCTCGTCGTGCGCGGGCGAGCGTGGGTGCTGGGCGTTCAGCACCTCGTCAAGGTGCAGGTAGTCGCCATAGGCCATGTCGCGGCTGAAGTCGAGCTTGGCGCGTTCCTCGCGCACGACGTCCTCGGGGCGGGCGCCGCCGGCTGCCGGCAGCGGGTCTGGGGTGGGCATGCTCATCGGGGTCCTCGGGGTCTCGGTCGGGCGGGGGTTCAGGTCACCGCCTGGCGCTGCGCGAACTGCGGGCGCTTCCATTCGTCGCTGGCCATGACCTCACGCAGATGCTCGACGGCGTCCCAGACGTCGACGAAGCGCGTGTACAGCGGCGTGAAGCCAAAGCGCAGGATGTCGGGCAGCGTGTCGCTGCCGGCACGGAAGTCACCGACCACGCCGCGCGCGATCAGCGCCTGCACGATGGCGTAGCCGCCTTCGGCGCGCGTCAGGCAGATCTGCGACCCGCGGGCCTGGGGTTCGCGTGGCGAGACCAGCGCCAGCCCCATGCCCGCGCAGCGTTGCTCGACGAGCGCTGCAAAGAGGTCGGCCAGGGCCAATGACTTCGTGCGCAGTGCGGCCATGCCGCCAAGGGGTTCGGCTGCAAGCACGGTGTCGACGCCGCATTCGAGTGCCGCCAGGCCGAGCACCGAGGGCGTGCCGCAGAGGTAGCGCGTGATGCCGGCCGCCGGGCGGTAGTCGGGCGTGAACTCGAAGGGCGCGGCGTGCCCCATCCAGCCCGAGAGCGGCTGCTCGAAGCGGTCGGCATGGCGCGGGTGGACCCAGGCAAAGGCTGGTGCGCCGGGCCCGCCGTTGAGGTACTTGTAGCCGCAGCCGACGGCGAAATCGGCGCCAGCGCCGTGCAGGTCGACGGGTACCGCCCCGGCGCTGTGGGCGAGGTCCCAGACGGCCAGCGCGCCGGCGGCGTGCGCGGCCTGCGTGAGCGCGGCCATGTCGTGCATGCGCCCGCTGCGGTAGTTGACGTGCGTGAGCATCAGCACGGCCACGCGCCCATCCAGTTGCGCCTGGATGTCCTCGCCCTCGGCCAGCACCAGCGTGCAGCCCTGCGCGCGACACAGCGCCTGCGCGATGTAGAGGTCGGTCGGGAAGTTGCTGCGCTCGGAGAGGACGATGCGGCGCGTGGCTGCGTCCCCCGTGGTGCGCGCGATCGCGAGTGCGGC
>JADZCL010000319.1 GCA_020851615.1 Rubrivivax sp. | reverse complement strand
TGCCCACCCCGCGCTGGGTCTGCCTGGACCCCGGGCAGCAGGACCACGCCAGCGTGCATGCCGTGCCCGACACGCTGGGCCTGCCGCTGATCGTCAAGCCCCCGCGCGAGGGCAGCTCGATCGGCGTGACCAAGGTGCTGGGCTACTCCGACATGCAGGATGCAGTGCGGCTGGCCACGCGCTACGACGCCGACGCGCTGTGCGAAGAATTCATCGACGGCATCGAACTGACCTGCCCGGTGCTGGGCAGTGGCCCGTCGGCGCGCGCGCTGCCGGTGGTGCGCATCGACGCGCCGCAGGGCAACTACGACTTCGAGCACAAGTACTTCAGCGACGCCACCGCCTACCGCTGCCCCAGTGGCCTGCCCGACGCCGAAGAAGCCGAGGTCCAGCGTCTCACACTGGCCGCCTACCGCACGCTGGGCTGCCGCGGCTGGGGCCGGGCCGACCTGATGCTGCGTGCCGCCGACCGCAAACTCTTTCTGCTCGAGATGAACACCAGCCCCGGCATGACCGGCCATTCGCTGGTGCCGATGTCGGCGCAGGCCGCCGGGCTGCCCTATCCGCAGCTGTGCCTGCAGCTGCTGGCCAGCGCCACGCTGGACAGCACGCGCGACGACGCCGGTGCGGTGCCACCGGGGGCCACATCATGACGGCCAGCCTGCGCCTGAACCGCAGGCCTGCGCCGGTGCCGCTGCCGGAGCTGCCCGCGGACGTGCGGCTGACCAACGCGGTGGCCAGCGCCATCTACCTTCTGGCCTGCGGGGCCGTGCTGGTGGCGCTGGTGCTGTGGCTGTCGCGTGCGCCGATGTTCCAGATCCGCGGCGTGCGTGTGGCCGGCGAACTGCAGCGCGTGGACGCGCAGACGCTGCGCGCCAATGCCGCGCCGCGCCTGGCGGGCAACTTCTTCAGCGTCGACCTTGCCGCCGCCCGCGCGGCCTTCGAGGCGGTGCCCTGGGTGCGCCGTGCGACGGTGCGCCGCGCCTGGCCCGACCACCTGCAGGTCACGCTCGAGGAGCAGCATGCCGCGGCCCTGTGGCAGGCCGACGAGCGTGACGACCGTCTCGTCAACCGCCAGGGCGAGGTCTTTGCCGCCAACGTCGGCGATGTCGAGGACGAGGCGCTGCCCACCTTCAGCGGACCCGAGGGCAGTGCCGCTGCGCTGCTCTCGCTCTACCGCCGCCTGCAGCCGCTGCTGAGCCCGCAGGACATGGAGATCGAGCAGTTGCAGCTGTCCGCGCGGGGCAGCTGGCGCGTGCTGCTGGACAGCGGCGCCCGGCTGGAGCTGGGGCGCGGCAGCGAAGAAGAAGTCCTTGCGCGCACGCAGCGCTTCGTGCGCACGCTGGCGCAGGTGACGGCGCGCTACCACGCGCCGCTCGAATCCGCCGACCTGCGCCACGTCGACGGCTATGCCGTGCGCCTGCGCGGGGTTTCCACCACAGCCGCTGCCACGCCAGGGGCCAGGCCCGCACCCTGAAGAGCACCGCCATGCCCAGAGAACAGAAGGACCTCGTCTTCGGCCTCGACATCGGCACCGCCAAGGTGATGGTGGTTGCCGCCGAGGTGTTGCCCGAGGGCGAGCTGCGCGTGGCCGGCCTGGGCGTGGCGCCGGCGCACGGCTTGAAGCGCGGCGTGGTCGTCAACATCGACGCCACGGTGCAGAGCATCCAGCAGGCGCTGAAGGAGGCCGAGATGATGGCCGCCTGCAAGATCGACCGCGTCTACACCGGCATCACGGGCAGCCACATCCGCGGCCAGAACAGCACCGGCATGGTGATCGTGCGCGACAACCGCGAGGTGACGCCGGTGGACGTGACGCGCGTGGTCGAGACCGCCAAGGCGATCAACATCCCCGGCGACCAGAGGCTGCTGCTGGTCGAGCCGCAGGAGTTCATCATCGACGGCCACGAGGTCAAGGAGCCGGTGGGCATGAGCGGCAGCCGCCTCGAGGTGAAGGTGCACATCGTCACCGGCGCGCAGAGCGCGGCCGAGAACATCCTCAAGTGCGTGCGCCGCTGCGGCCTGGAGGTGGAGCGCCTGGTGCTCAACCCCAGCGCCAGTGCCGCGGCCGCCCTGACCGAGGACGAGAAGCAGCTCGGCGTGGTGCTGGTCGACATCGGCGCGGGCACGACCGACGTGCAGATCTATACCGATGGCAGCGTGCGCCACACGGCCGTGATCCCGATCGCCGGTGACCTGATCACGAGCGACATCGCGATGGCGGTGCGCACGCCGACCAAGGACGCCGAGGAGATCAAGGTCGAGTACGGCATCGCCAAGCAACTGCTGGCCGATGCGGGCCAGGAGATCGAGGTGCCGGGCCTGGGCGACCGGGCCCCGCGCGTGATCTCGCGCCAGGTGCTCTCCGGCGTCATCGAGCCGCGCGTGGAGGAGATCTTCTCGCTCGTGCACCAGGTCATCCGCGAGAGCGGCTACGAGGAGCTGCTCTCGAGCGGGCTGGTGATCTGCGGCGGCAGCGCGGTGATGCCCGGCATGGTGGAGCTGGCCGAGGACATCTTCCTGAAGGCCGTGCGCCGCGGCGTGCCGACCTACCGCGGCGCCCTGAGCGACATGGTGGCCAACCCGCGTTCGGCCACCGTGATGGGCCTGCTCGAGGAGGCCCGGCTGGCGCGCGTGCGCGGGCACAAGGCCGCAGGGCAGGCGGGTTCGATGTCCTCGCTGCTGGGCCGGGCGAAAGACTGGTTCCTGGGCAATTTCTAGGGAATTCAAGCAAGGGGCGCCACGACGAGGCCCCGTTTCTCAGGTGATGCAAGAGAGTGTGTTCAGTGTGGCAACTGCAAGCGACCCGAAGGAGGTTCACATGCCTATCGAAATGATCGAAGAGTTCGACCAGGGTACCCAGATCAAGGTGATCGGGGTCGGTGGCGGCGGCGGCAACGCTGTCGAGCACATGATCTCGCAGGGGGTGCAGGGGGTGGACTTCATCTGCGCCAACACCGATTCGCAGGCGCTCAACCGCAGCAAGGCGCGCAGCCTGGTGCAACTGGGCAACTCGGGCCTGGGTGCCGGCTCCAAGCCTGAGGTCGCCCGCGCGGCAGCGGACGAGGCGCAGGCGCAGATCCGCGAGGCCATCGCCGGCGCGCACATGCTCTTCATCACCGCCGGCATGGGCGGGGGCACGGGCACCGGCGCGGCGCCCGTGATCGCGCGCGTGGCCAAGGAGATGGGCATCCTCACCGTCGGCGTCGTCACCAAGCCCTTCGAGTTCGAGGGCAAGCGCCGCGGCAAGCAGGCCGACGACGGCGTCGTCGAGCTGGAGGCCAACGTCGACAGCCTGATCGTCGTCCTCAACGAGAAGCTGCTCGAGGTGCTGGGCGACGACGTGACGCAGGACCAGGCCTTCGCGCACGCCAACGACGTGCTGAAGAACGCCGTCGGCGGCATCAGCGACATCATCCACATCCCCGGCCTCGTCAACGTCGACTTCGAGGACGTGAAGACGGTGATGAGCGAACCCGGCAAGGCGATGATGGGCACCGCCACCGCCGGCGGCCCCGACCGCGCCACCAAGGCCGCCGACGCCGCGGTGGCCTGCCCGCTGCTGGAAGGCATCGACCTCTCCGGTGCGCGCGGCGTGCTGGTGCTGATTGCCGCGAGCAAGGGCAGCTTCAAGCTCGCCGAGAGCCGCAACGCGATGAACACCATCCGCCGCTATGCCGCCGACGACGCGCACGTCATCTACGGCACCGCCTACGACGAGTCGCTGGGTGACCAGCTGCGCGTGACGGTCATCGCCACCGGCCTGTCCAGCGCGCGGAGGGCCGAAAGTCGCCCCCCCACGCTGAACGTCGTGCAGCCGCCGCAGGCCGCCCTGCGCACCGGCACCGACAACCTGCCCATCCTCACCCAGCCGGTCACGCCGATGCAGCCGGGTGTGGGTGACTACGCCGGCCTGAACACGCCCAGCGTCTGGCGCAACCCGCGCAGCCAGGCTGCGGCCAAGGTCGAGGCGCTGTCGGCCAACGGCATGGACGATATCGACATCCCGGCCTTCCTGCGCAAGCAGGCGGACTGAGTCCGCGGCCGGCATATCGGCAATCCAGGGCGTGCCGCGGGCGCCCTGGCGTCTTTCAAGCCGCCGTCTGTGCCGGCCGCCGCGACCACCAGGTTGCCAGCGTGAGGCCGGCGACGATGTGCCAGATGCCCCACCAGGCGGTGACGACGGCCATGCCGCCCAGGCCGTCGAAGAAGTTGAAGATCAGGATCAGGCCCAGGCCCGAATTCTGGATCCCGCACTCGATGGCCACGGCACGGCGGTCGGGCTCGGGCAGGCGGGTGGCCCACGCCAGGCCGTAGCCGCTGGCCAGTGCCGATGCGTTGTGCACGAACACCAGGCCCACCACCAGGCCGACGTAGAGCACGAAATGGCGCCAGTTGGCCGCCAGCGCTGCCAGCACGAAGGCCAGGAAGAACAGCAGCGAGAAGAGCTTCATCGGCTGCTGTGCGCGTGCGGCCAGGCGCGGCCAGTGCCGCGTGACCAGCAGGCCCAGTGCCAGCGGCACGCCCAGCAGCATGAAGACGTGCAGCAGCATCTCGAGCGGATTCACGGCGACCTGGCGCAGGATGGGTTGTGCCGGCGCGTACAGGCCGCCCCAGAAGGCGATGTTGAGCGGCGTCA
>JADZCL010000318.1 GCA_020851615.1 Rubrivivax sp. | reverse complement strand
GATCGCGGCGGCACCTTCACCGACCTGGTCGGCCGCGCGCCCGATGGGCAGCTGCACACCCTCAAGCTCCTGTCCGACAACCCCGAGCAGTACCCGGATGCCGCGGTCGAGGGCATCCGCCGGCTGCTGGGGCTGCGCGCCGGCGAGCTCATCGCGGCCGAGCACGTCGAGTGCGTGAAGATGGGCACGACCGTGGCCACCAATGCGCTGCTCGAGCGCAAGGGCGACCGCACGCTCCTGATCACCACGCGCGGCTTTCGCGACGCGCTGCGCATCGCCTACCAGGCGCGGCCGCGGCTGTTCGACCGGCACATCGTGCTGCCCGAACTGCTGCACGAGCGCGTCATCGAGGCGCAGGAGCGCGTTGCCGCCGACGGCCGCGTGCTGCAGCCGCTGGAGGAGATGCACCTGCGAGAGCGCCTGTGGGCGGCGCATGACAGCGGCATCCGCGCCTGCGCGATCGTCTTCATGCACGGCTGGCGCTTCCCCGCGCACGAGCGCGCCGCGGCGGTGCTGGCGCGCGAGGTCGGTTTCACGCAGGTCAGCGCCAGCCACGAGGTGAGCCCGCTGATGAAGCTTGTCTCGCGCGGCGACACCACCGTCGTCGACGCCTACCTGAGCCCCATCCTGCGCCGCTACGTCGACAGCGTGCAGGCGCAGATGCCCGGCGTGCGCCTGTTCTTCATGCAGAGCAGCGGCGGCCTGACCGAGGCGCACCGCTTCCAGGGCAAGGACGCCATCCTCTCGGGGCCGGCCGGCGGCATCGTCGGCATGGTGCGTACCGCGGTGGCCGATGGACACTCCCGGGTGATCGGCTTCGACATGGGCGGAACCAGCACCGACGTGAGCCACTATGCGGGCGAGTTCGAGCGCGCCTTCGAGACCCAGGTCGCCGGCGTGCGCAGGCGCGCGCCGATGATGAGCATCCACACCGTGGCCGCCGGCGGCGGCTCCATCCTCAGCTTCGACGGCGCGCGGCTGCGCGTGGGCCCCGAGAGCGCGGGTGCCAACCCCGGACCGGCCAGCTACCGCCGCGGCGGGCCGCTCGCGACCACCGACGCCAACGTGTTGCTGGGCCGCATCCAGCCCGAGCACTTCCCGCGCGTGTTCGGCCCGCGTGCGGACGAGCCGCTGGACCGCGATGGCGTCGCACAGCGCTTTGCCGCGCTGGTCGACCAGGTGCAGCAGGCCAGCGGCAGGCCCACGAGCCCGCAGGCGCTGGCCGAGGGCTTCCTGCAGATCGCGGTGCAGAACATGGCCAACGCCATCAAGCGCATCTCGGTGGCGCGTGGCTACGACGTCACGCAGTACACGCTGCAGTGCTTCGGCGGCGCGGGTGGCCAGCACGCCTGCGGCGTGGCCGATGCGCTGGCGATGACGCGCGTCTACGTGCACCCGTTGGCCGGCGTGCTGAGTGCCTACGGCATGGGCCTGGCCGACCGCATCGAGATGCGTGAGGCCTCGGTCGAGTTGCCGCTGGACGATGCGGGCCTGCACGCGGGTCAGGCTGCACTGGCGCAGCTTGCCGCCCGTGTGGCCGACGAGCTCGCCGCGCAAGGTGTGGCCGCGGCGTCGATCACGCTGCACCGGCGCATCCACCTGCGCTACGCGGGCACCGACACGGCGCTGGTGGTCGACTTCGGCGAGCAGACGGCGATCCGTGCGGCGTTCGAGGCCGCCTATCGCCAGCGCTTTGCCTTCCTGATGCCCGAGCGCGCGCTGGTCATCGAGGCCGTTTCAGTGGAGGCCGTGGCTGCCGGGGATCCTTTCATTCCGGCGGACGGTGACCCCGCTGACGTGCACCACCCGCAACCGAAGGCGCAGGTGCGCATGCACTGCGGCAGCTGGCTGGATGCCGGCCTGTACGAGCGCGAAGGGCTGGCCGCGGGCGCGCAGCTCGATGGCCCGGCGGTCATCGCCGAGCGCAATGCGACGACGGTGGTCGAGCCCGGCTGGCGTGCCCGCGTGCTGGTCTCGGGTGCGCTCCTGCTCGAGCGCGTGCAGCCGCGCGCGGCGCAGACGGCGCTGGGGACCGACGCCGACCCGGTGCTGCTCGAGGTCTTCAACAACCTCTTCATGAACATCGCCGAGCAGATGGGGCTGCGGCTGCAGAACACGGCCTACAGCGTCAACATCAAGGAGCGGCTGGACTTCAGCTGCGCCCTCTTCGATGCGCAGGGACAGCTGATCGCCAATGCGCCGCACATGCCGGTGCACCTGGGCTCGATGAGCGAGAGCATCCGCACCGTGATCGCGCGCAACCCGCACATGCAGCCCGGTGACGCCTACGTGCTCAACGACCCCTACCACGGCGGCACGCACCTGCCCGACGTCACCGTCGTCACACCGGTCTACCTGGATGACGTGCCGGGCGGGGCGCCGCAGCCGGCCTTCTACGTCGCCAGCCGCGGCCACCACGCCGACATCGGCGGCGCCACACCGGGCTCGATGCCGCCGTTCTCGACCTGCATCGACGAGGAGGGCGTGCTGTTCGACAATTTCCTGCTCGTGCGCGCGGGTCAGCTGCGCGAGCCCGAGCTGCGCGCACAACTCGCCAGCGGCCGCTACCCCGCGCGCAACCCCGACCAGACCATCGCCGACCTGCGCGCGCAGTTGGCGGCCAACGAGAAGGGCGTGCAGGAGCTGCGCGCGATGGTCGCGCAGTTCGGCCGCGCCACGGTTGCGGCGTACATGGGTCATGTGCAGAACAACGCCGAGGAGAGCGTGCGCCGCGTCATCACGGCGCTGCAGGACGGGCGATTCGAGCTGCCACTGGACAACGGCGCCGTCATCAAGGTCCGCGTGACCGTGGACGCGCAGCAGCGCGAGGCCACGATCGACTTCAGCGGCACCAGCGCGCAACTGCCGAACAACTTCAACGCGCCCAAGGCGGTGACGATGGCCGCCGTGCTCTACGTCTTTCGCACGCTGGTGGACGATGACATCCCGCTCAACGCGGGCTGCCTCAAGCCCTTGCGCGTCATCGTCCCCGAGGGTTGCATGCTCAATCCGCTGCCGCCGGCGGCGGTCGTGGCAGGCAACGTCGAGACCAGCCAGTGCGTGACCAACGCGCTCTACGGGGCGCTGGGCGTCATGGCCGCGGGCCCCTGCACGATGAGCAACTTCACCTTCGGCAATGCGCAGCATCAGTACTACGAGACGATCGCCGGAGGCAGTGGTGCGGGGCCGGGATTCGACGGCACGGCGGTCGTGCAGACGCACATGACCAATTCGCGCCTGACCGATCCGGAGGTGCTCGAGTTCCGCTTCCCGGTGTGCCTGGAGGGCTACGCGATCCGCACAGGCAGTGGCGGAGGCGGGCGCTATCGCGGCGGTGACGGCGGCGTCCGCCGGGTGCGCTTCCTGGAGCCGATGACGGCCTCCATCCTCTCCAACGGGCGGGTGCACGGCGCCTTTGGCATGGCCGGCGGCGAGCCGGGGGCGGTTGGCGTCAACCGCATCGAGCGCGCTGATGGGCGGCGCGAGCCGCTGGCCCACATCGGCACGGTACAGATGCAGCCCGGCGACGTCTTCGTGATCGAAACGCCGGGTGGCGGGGGCTTTGGCACGCGCCCGTGAGCGCCGGCGTCAAGGGCTGCCCTGCGGCTGGCGCAGCAGCGCCGGCAGGTCGGCCAGTTCCGGCGGCAGCGGCGCCAACGACGGGGGCTCGAGCAGGACGATGTCGATCGCTGCGGCGCCGCGCCGGCGCAGCACCTGACGCCATTCGAAGTCGACCCAGGGCGACTCGGCGGCCGCACGCGACCAGAACAGGTGCAGCCGCTCGTGGCGCCCGAGCGCCTGCTCGATCTGCACGCGCCAGCCAGGGGCGTGGCGCAGGCGGGGGGCGTCCACGAAGACCCGCAGGTCCGGTGCCACGCCGTGGAGATCGGCAATGCAGGCCTGCACGCGCGGCAGGTCCTCGGGTGCGTAGCTGGCAAAGGCACTGGCCACCATGCGCCGCACGCCCTGCGTGTCCTGTGCCGGTGTGCCCTGCCTCGCGTCGGGCTGGACCGACAGCACGAAGCTGAGCTCGCCGACTGCAAGGCCGCCGGTGCGCACCTGCACGCGCGCCGCACAGGCGCCGGGTGGCGTCGCCTCGGGCACCGCAAGCCCGAAGCGGATGCGCTGCACCTGGCCCGTCCAGCGGCATTCCTGCGTCAGCGCGGCATGGAGTACGCCGTCAACCTGCAACTCCAGCTGCAGGATCGTGGCCGGACCTGCGGAGCGGGTGGCGATCAGGGCGGCTCCGCGGGTCGGATCGATGTCGGCTGCGGCCAGCTGCGCGACGTCTGCGCCCGCATCGGCACGGGCCACCCAGATGTCGATTGCCGTGGTGCCGCCGGCTGCCACGGCCGGCGCGGCAAAGGCGTGCAACTGCGCACTGCGGCCGCTGTGCCGCTCCGCGGCGGGCGCCAGGGACTCGATCGCCTGGGGTCGTGAGGGGATGTCACCGCTGCTCCAGTCGACCTCGTCGAACTGCGTGTCGCCGACCGGGCTGAAGGCGGCCAGTGGCGCAGACGCGAGCGGGTCGAACGGCCTGAACGGATCCAGCGGAGCGGCGCCGCTGTCGAACAAGTCGGCAAAGCCCGAATCCACAGCGACCGGGGCGGCGGGTGCTGCAGGTCCTTCATGCAAAGCACCGGCGGCCAGGCGGCGCGCAAGCGCATCCGCATCGCGTGCGTGGCGCAACGCCACGTCGGGCGTCACGAGTCGCCGCGCGAGCAGCTGCTCGATGTGGGAATCGGTGTCGGTGGCCGTGGCCACTGCGCGGCCCGTGGATGCCGCTGCGGGTTCGAGCAGGGCCCACAGGGTGTCTAGCTCGCCGGCCGACAGGCAGCGCGCCAGTTCCGCGTGGTTCGTCTGCACCTGCGTGAGCGCCAGCACGCCACCGGCGCGGGCGGGCACCGGATGCAACACGAGCAGCGCGTGCAACTGCATCGCCAGGCGGTGGCGCAGCGTGTGCTCGAGCGGGCCGGCCAGCACGTGCAGCAGCCGCTGCAGCGCGGCCGCGGCCGTGTCCGCCTGCAGCGTGAGCACGCACAAGGCGGTGGCGCAGGCCCGCAGCACCTGCTCGAACTGCGGGGCGTCACGCAGCTCGCCGAAGGCGATCGCCAGGGCGGGTGCGGAGGAGCCGGCCTGCGCGCGCTGGCGCAGCAGCGTGTCCAGTGCGACCGCGTCCAGCCCCTGCTGGACGCGGCAGCGGGCCGCCGTGTGCCAGAAGCGGGTTGCGCCATCCAGCAGCGCGAGGTCGCCGTCGCCGCTGCGATTACGGTGTTCGAGCAGGGCGGCAGTGGCGTCGCGGCGCAGGGTGAGGGAGGGGCTGGCCAGGAGCAGCAGGCCATGCGCGGCCATTGCTGCGCGGCAGGCCGCCAGCGGGAGGGCGAGGGTGCGGGGTGTCGGCACATCCAGCGCGAAGGGACGCACCGTCATCGCCGGCTGGCCGTGGCTGCGGAAGACGTGCACGCGGAAGCAGCCTTCGCCCTCGAGCAGGAGATCGAACTCGATCGCGCGGCTGCGATCGAGCTCGACGCGCTGCGCGTCCCCGAGCATGTCCAGCACCAGCCGGGTGGACTGCTCCGGTGCGAAGGCCGACGACGACAGCGGCACCGTCTGCTCGTCGATGCGCAGCGTCGGCGGCAGCCAGGGCACGATGTACAACGCCGTGGCTTCCTTGCGCAAGGCCAGGCGCAACAACTCCAGCAGGAAGGGGATCGTCGGACGTGCGGCCATCGCAACAGCGGCAGGACGGACGCGCATTGTGCGGCCATCGGCCGTGGCGGCGGCATGTGCCGGTGCGGCAAGG